>NZ_JBJDXL010000054.1:0-7510 GCF_051866655.1 Intestinibacter sp. | reverse complement strand
TTTGAAAACGCTCATAAACTTAGGATGTACATTTGTCATTATAAAGAAAAGCACAGTTCCTAAAAATATTATCGCCCCTAAAAATACTAATGCTAAAGTTCTATTTATTAAAACAGACATAATCATAGCAAATATCAGCATAAGTGGCGCTCTTACACACATTCTCAAAATCATCTGATATGCATTTTGCACATTTGTTATATCGGTAGTAAGTCTTGTAACTAGACCTGCAGTTGAAAATTTGTCGATATTTTGAAATGAAAAATCTTGAATATTTTCAAACATAGCACTTCTCAAATTTCTAGCATAACCGGCAGAAGCATTTGCTCCATATTTAGCGGCTAAAGCTCCACAAGCAAGTGATAACATAGATATAACTAGCATAAGTACACCGACCTTTGCAATATATCCCATATCCCTATTGTTTATACCATTATCAATAATTGCAGCCATTAATATCGGTATAACTACTTCACAAATGGCTTCAAGTACTATAAATAACGGTGTCAATATAGAAGCTCTTTTGAATTCCCCTATATACGACGCTAATTTTCGTATCATTATTAATACCTCCTCAATACATAAATAAATTTATTTTTGCATAATAAGTAGAGATTTCTCTACATTATTTAATATACGTCTTTATTTTAAATTATTTAAAACTTTATTTAGTAACAAAGCTAACTCTTCTTTTTCTTCGTCAGAAAAGCCTTTGACAATAGAATTTTCTAATTCCGTAAGATGCACATGAGTTTCTTCTAGTACAACTTTGCTTTTATCCGTCATTTTTATAATTTTAGATCTTTTATCATTTAAATTAGTTTCTCTAGTTATTAAATTTTTATCCTCTAGCCTATTTAAAATCCCTGTAATTGTAGGATTTTTCAATCTTAAACCTGCCTCTAAATCCCTCTGTGTAATTCTAGAACCCTCGTTATGCTTTAAATAAACAAGTACATCCATTTGAGACTGTGTTAAATTATAGCCTTGTAAATGTTTATTACATCGAGATTCAAAAGCTATATGTATTTGTTTAAATACAGAACTTAGCATGAATTTCATCCCCTTTAAATATATAGCTTGCTATATATTTTACTGATTTTTATTTTTTGTGTCAATACCTACCCTAAATTTTTATTTGTATTAAATTGTTAGAAATGCTAAAATAAGCTAATAATAAATTTATAGTTTGGAGTGATTTTTTGAAAATAGCATTAGTTGCACCAATAGTTATTATGGATAAAGCCAGAGAAGTAGTTAAAGAATTCAATGATATTGAATTAATTGAACTCCTATACAACGATTATAAGGAAAGTGCAGATATGATTAAAAGTATACCTAAGGATTACGATGCTCTATTATTCGGAGGTTTAAGTGCGTATTCTTATTCCAAACAGTATTTAAAGGTCGACTGCTTGTGGGATCATTTTCCAAGACATATTTCATCTTTTACAAATGCGCTTTTAAGTGCATCATTATTGAACTACGATATAAAAAATATAAGCTGCGATACTTTTTCTTATGAATTAATCAAAGAAGCTTATACCGATTTATCGTTTGATTTCGATAATATAAATGTATCTTTAATAAAAGATGAACCTCTTCATATAAATGATGAGATTGGAAAAACTAGATATAATCAAGAGGTTTTTAACTTTCATAAAAAAAATTACTTAAAAGACGATAGAACCTGTATTATAACAGCACTTCATACAGTCGATAAAATGCTTAAAAAAGATGGAATTCACTGCTTTACTGCATATCCTTCTCGCGCTGTAATAAGAGAGAGTTTATCTAAGCTATATTTAAAATACGAGGCTAAGCAAAATCAAAAGAGCAAAATAGTTATACTTTCAATCGAAATCGATTTGCCGAGTGAGTACTCTGTCATTAGCAAGGACGAATACCACTATATACACGAAAAAATGTCTGTCTTAGAAATGATTTATAAATTTGCTCAAGACATAAAGGCAGCAGTTGTGGAAGCTTCTTCCAATACATATTTACTTTTTTCTACAAAAAATATATTGGAACTAGAAACAGATAATTTTAAAAATATTTCTCTATTAAATGAAATAGATGAGCATTCTCTGCACACAGTATCAATTGGAATAGGCTATGGTTCAACAGCACAGGATGCAAAGTATAACGCAAACTCTGGCATGATTAAGGCAAAACAACACAATAAAAATACAGCTTATATAGTGTACGAAAACAATAAAATAGAAGGACCTATAATGCCTAACGAAATAGATAAATCCTCAGACGACAATTTAATAGATAAAAAGCTATCTTCAATTTCTCAAACCTCTGGCGTAAGTATAAACACAGTTTTTTCTCTTTACAATGTCGTCACTAAATACAAAAAAAATCACTTTACTTCTAAAGAATTAGCAGAGGCATGTAATCTGTCTATTAGAAGTATTAACCGTATTGTAAGTAAATTAGAATTAAGTGGATACTGCAAGGTAGTCGGTAAAAAAATAGTAAATGATACTGGCAGACCGAGCAGAATTATTCAATTTGATTTTTAAGCTAATATATAAATCTATACAAAAAAGGTATATAGGATAATTCGCTTATCCCATATACCTTTTTAAAATTTATTTTTTAAAGGAAAAATTTATTAGATACATTATGCTATACCTATGACAACACCTATCATAAGTGCTATCATTATTATCACTGACCACATAATAAACAGTGGTAGTATCCATTTTAACCATTTTTCATATTTTACACCTGCTAATGCTATACAAGCCATCATTGTTCCATTTGTAGGGAATATACAGTTTGATAATCCATCACCAAATTGATATGCGCAAACTGCTAATTGTCTAGTTACGCCTACTAAGTCTGCAAGTGGAGCCATTATTGGCATTACAACTACTGCTTGTCCTGAACCTGATGATACGAAGAAGTTAACAAGTACATTGGCTACATACATAAGTGGTGCTGATATATATGCTGGGAAGTTTTGTAAGAATAATGCAAATGCATGTGTTATAGTATGTAATATACTTCCTTCTGATAATAATATAGATATTGCTGCTGCACATCCCATTAACATAGCTGAGAAACACATTTCCTTACAACCGTCTACGAAAGATTTAACTATTTGATCTCCGTTTAATCCTCCTACTATTCCTCCAGATACTCCTACTATAAAGAATATAGCTGCCATATAATCCATACCCCAACCGTATTTAACAGCTCCGTATGAATATATACCAAATCCTACTAACATTATTAACATTATTATTCCATGTCTAGTTTCGAATTTAGTTATTTCGTCTTCTTTTACTTCCATTATTTCATAGTCACCATAAACTAAACTCTTAGTTGGATCTTCTGATACTTTTTTAGCGTAACGCATAGTGTATAATGCTGTCACTGCAAATACTATTGCCCATATTACAAATCTATATCCAAATCCTGATAAAACTGGTAATTCAGCTATAGCTTGAGCTGTTTGTAATGTAGGTCCACATAATTGTGTTGTAGAAAATCCTTGATAAGCTGCTACGAAAGTAACTGCTACTGCACATATTGGGTCTAATTTTAATCTGTTTGCAAGTAGTATTCCTATTGGAATAAATGCTACAACTGGATTTATTAAAACACCTGCATCACCTAATAAAGACATTACTAGCATCAATATTGGTATAGTTATTAATACTTTATTTCCTAACTTATCAATTAATAATGATATAAAGCCATCTACTGCCTTTGTATCGATTATTATTTTAAAGTATCCTCCTAATAAGAATAGGAAAAATATAATTGCTTGGTTCTTTTGAAGCCCTGCATAAAATGCAGTAAAGAATTGCCATAAGCTTATACCTTGTTGTTCAACATATGTAAATGAATTTGGATCTAATACTGTTGTTCCTGATGCTGTTGTTATTTCAGCATACTTACCTGCTGGAACTATATAAGTTAGTATTGATACAAAGATCATAATTCCTATAACTATAATATAGGCATTTGGGACTTTAAATCCCTTTTTCTTTTCGACGTTTAAATTTTTCTTATTTGCTTCCAAGATAATACCCCCTTTTAATTTTCTGAAATATCTAAAATTTTAATATATAAATTAATTTAATTTAATATATAATAACATGGATATTACTTTCTACACATAAATATTAATTTTTATTTAAAAATTTTATCGTAATTATAGATTAAAATATAATTAATTCTATAATTACGATAAATCAATTACATTTTTGTCTATTTATTATTTTTCAAATTTAGCTATATTTAATATTGCTGTTGCGTATAATTTTGCTCTTTCATACATAGTGTCTACTATTGCATATTCACGCATAGTATGGTTCCATTCACCTACAACACCACAAGAGCATAATGTTGGAACACCTGCTATAGTTAAGTAGCTTGCATCTGAAGCTCCTCCAACTGTTCTGTATCCGAATTCTCTAAATCCAAATTCTTCAGCAGTATCTTTTATGAAATGATATAATCTCATAGTATCTTCAGTTGTTTCATAAGGCATCATTTTGCTTATATATCTAACTTCACAAGAAGTTTGATCTATAACTTGGTTCTTAGCTATAGCTTCTATTTTAGCTTTTATTTCATCTAATTGAGAAACCTTATTAAATCTTATGTCTATATCTATAGTACATTTTGATGGTATAGCATTTGCACTATGTCCACCGTTTATTAAAGTAGTAGAGCAAGATATTCCAGCTTCTAAATCAGTTATTTTTTGAACGTCGATTATTTTATAAGCCATTTCAGCTATTGCATTTCTTCCTGATGCAAAGTCATTACCAGCATGAGAAGATATTCCTGTAACTTCAAGTTGTACACCTAATCTACCTCTTCTACCAACACATATAGCATTGTCTATTAGACCTGTTTCCATATTAAATGCACAAAGCCCACCTTTAGCTTCAGCCATTAGTATTTCTGGAGCATTTGATCCTATATGGTTAGCTTCTTCATCACCTGCAAATATTACTTTTATAGGTCTTTCAGTATATCCTATAGCATTTAAAGCTTTTATTACATAAAGAGCTATTACTATACCACCCTTCATATCAAGAACACCTATACCTTCAGCTTTTCCATCGACGACTTTAAATGGTCTTTTTGCTAGAGTCCCTATTTCTAAAGCTGTATCCATATGTCCTGAGAATATGATTGGTTTTCCAGGTCTATCTTTACCTAATATTCCTGATAAACAATATCCATTAGGTTCTGCTGGTATTAATTTGCAGCAAAGACCTTCAGCTTCAAATAATTCTTTAAATTTTATAGCTACTTTATTTACATCTTCTTTTGAATAACCATAGCTTTCTATATTTACTACTTCTCCTAAAGTTTCTACCATTGCGTCTTTTTGACTATCGATATAATCATAAACTTGTTTTAATAATTTTTCCATTTAACTCTTCCCCCTATAATTTTCTATCTAATTTTTATTATTTAGATGCATATGCATTTTTTAATACTTTTCCACATAATACATCTAATTGTTCTCCATCCTTAAATGCAATATTTCCATTTACTAAAACTGTATCTATACCATCTGGATATTGCTTTGGATTTTTATATGTGGCTTTATCTATTATAGTATTTTCGTCGAAAATAACTATATCTGCATAATAACCTTCTTTTAACAATCCCCTATCTTTAAGTCCTAATCTCTTAGCTGGATTTGAAGTTAATTTTCTCACTGCCTTTTCTATAGAGAATAGTCCTTTTTCTCTTGAATAATGTCCTAAAACTATACTTTGTGTACCAAATGCTCTTGGATGAGTGCTGCTCTTTGATAATAGACCTATATGAGATAAGCTCATACTGTCTGAACCAACAGATACATCATCTTTAGATAATATCTGGATAACATCTTCTTCATCCATACCTTCAACTACCATTTGGATTCTTCCATTTTCTTTTATAAGAATTTCAAATATAGTTGTGTATATATCGTCTATGCCAAGCTCTTTGCTTATTTCTTCTAAAGTTTTACCTTCCATCCAAGAATCTTCATCTTTGACAACAGATGCAATCATTATTCCTGGAACAGATTTAACTATACTTGCAAAGTTTTGCCATCCTGGTAGACCATTTTCTATATCGTGAATTATTCTTTCTCTGTTTTCTGGAAGCTTAATTCTCTCTATCATCTTGTCTACTCCACCTTCAAATGCCCATGGTGGCATCAAAGCTGATAATGAAGTCATTCCAGAATTGTATGGATATACATCAAAAGTCACGTCTAAACCTTCAGCTCTAGCCTTTTCTATTTTGTCGAATAACATATCAGTCTTTCCAAAATTAGGCTTACCTGATAATTTTAAGTGTGATATTTCAAGTGATGCTCCTGATTGTCTGCAGACATCTATAGCTTCATCCATTGCTTTTTCAATATCATCACCTTCATTTCTCATGTGAGTTGCATAAAATCCACCGTATTTTTTAGTGATTTTATTTAGCTCTATAAGCTCTTTTTGTGATGTAAATTCACCTGGCAAATATACAAGACCTGAAGTCAATCCCAATGCTCCACATTTAAAGCATTCTTCAGTTAAATCAATCATATTTTGAAGCTCTTCATCTGTCGGATCTTCTTTTGAAAATCCCATTTCATGAATTCTTATCGCTCCTTGCGCTAGAAGCGGTGCTACATTTACTGCTGGTGGATTTTCCTCCATGTATTTAATGTAGCTTGCGTAAGTATCCCAAGGTAATTCAAGCTTTACTGGCATACTTCCAACTATTCTTGTTCCTAGATAATCTAGTAATAATTGTCTATTTTCTTCTTTTACTGGTGCCACTCCTATACCACAGTTTCCTACGACATCTGTTGTTACACCAGTATGTATTCTACTTCTGGCATATCTATCATATACTAGAGACATATCAGAATGTGTGTGTATATCTATAAATCCTGGTGATACTACTTTTTCATTTGCATCTATAGTAGTTTTGGCTTCTTTGTTTGATAAATCGCCTATTTCTACTATTTTTTCTCCTACTATTCCTATATCACCTTTGTATGCTGGTTCTCCTGAACCATCTACTATTTTTCCATTAATTATTTTTAAGTCAAACATAGCGGACTCCTATAAATCATTAATTTCATATTATTTACTTGCAGAAGAGTTTTTTAAGAATCTTCCTGGTAATACATCTAATTGTTCACCATCTTTAAATGCAACTACTCCATTTACAAGTACTGTATCTATTCCAACTGGATATTGTTTTGGATCTTTGTATGTAGCCATATCTTTTATAGTTTCTGGATTAAATATTACTATATCTGCGAAGTTTCCTTCTTTTATTAATCCTCTATCTTCTAATTTTAATATCTTGGCTATATTGTAAGTTAATTTCTTAACTCCTTCTTCAAGTGAGAAGCATTTCTTTTCTCTTACAAATTCACCTAAAACCTTAGCTTGTGTACCAAATGCTCTTGGGTGGGTACTTGTTTTAGCTAATAATCCTTCTGTTGCTAAACTCATTGAGTCAGATCCTA
>NZ_JBJDXL010000053.1:1598-7521 GCF_051866655.1 Intestinibacter sp. | reverse complement strand
TTTTACAAAATTATTTAAATTCATATTTATAACTAACACACAAGTAACAAAACTTTTTACAAAGAAAAAATATTTAACTATCCAAAATAACAATAAATCGTTTTATACTATTAATATATAGAGTATTATTTAAAAACAATCTCACATATTAGGTATAGAAAGGATAATATTATGTATGAAACTTTATATGAATTTACGATGACTGAATGTTATTTAAAAAGTGTAGGAGCAGGAATAATAGTTACGGGATTGTGGATATTCATATTATTTATTGTTATTAGAAATTATTTAAAATTAAAAAAGTTATTACAAGCTGAAAAAATGGATTTGAATGAGGTAAAAAACGATGATGAATATAAAGAAATCAGGTTGGTAACAATTATTGTTATTATGGTAACTCCAGTCGTAATGGCTATTATTATATCTATGCGCAGAGATACTTTTATATCGTATAACTACCTTTATAATGAGTATAAAAATGGAAATTGCTATACTGTAGAAGGTCAAGTTGAAAATTATAAAGTTTATGATGTAGGGAATGATACTGGAGGAATAAGAGTTATAGAATTTAATGTAGATGGAGTGTTATTTATAATAGATCGAGATTGCGAAGTATATAATGAAATTAGAGATAGCTGTGCAATAAAACATAATGGACAAAATTTAAAAATAACATATATGCTAGAAAAAGACTTGGATCTTGATGAATATTATATTATAACTTTCCATGATAAAACACATAATGGAATCGTAAAAATAGAAGAGAAAGTAGAATAATAGTGGTTTTATTTATTATAAAGTGGCATCTTTGATGCCATTTTTATATATATAAAAAATATTTTACAAACTAGTTGACATAATACAAATTTAAGAGTATAATTGCTAACAAAGTTAGATAAAATTATAAATAAATGAAATCAGCTACAGTATATATCTGTAGCCTTATATTTAAAATAATTGCTAATATTATTAGCTATTTTAGAAAAAGGGGATGTTACAATGGAATTAGTATATTTTATTATTATAGCAGCATTTTCAGCTGTACTTTGTCAACTTATCAGTAAATTTAAGCCTTCAATAGAGGAAAAAGCTACACAAATTATATTTGGTGTGATGATATCATTATTCTTGATGATAAGTATTGCCCCTGTAAATATTTAAATGTAAAGTACTTAGATATTGACAATATTGGCGTTTGTGCATACAATTAACTAATAAAGTTAGATAATTAGAAAGGGAATAAATCAATGGACTATTATGTTTTAGCGAGAGAACTGATGAGTTTGAAATCTGGTATTAAACATATTCAGTTTGATAGAACAATGTCTAAGCTGAACCAGGGAGGATTATTTGTTTTAAATTATCTTGTAGATCACCAAAAAACTGCCTATCCAAAGGATTTGAGCAAAAGTATGGTAGTGAGTACAGCGAGGATTGCAACGATTCTAAACCATTTAGAAAAAGATGATTTTATTACGAGAACAACTGATCCAAAGGACAATCGTCAAATTATTGTTAAATTAACTGAAAAAGGAGATAAGTATATTCAAAAGCAGCGAGATGAAATGTTACAAAAAGTAGTCAAGATGTTAGAATGCTTAGGGCCTGAAGATGCTTTGGCTTATATTAGGATTCAAAAGAAATTAATAAGTAGTATTTATAACGAAATAAAATAATTAATAAAAATACGGATATTTTTA
The DNA here is from genome assembly GCF_051866655.1 of Intestinibacter sp. Taxonomy (GTDB): domain Bacteria; phylum Bacillota; class Clostridia; order Peptostreptococcales; family Peptostreptococcaceae; genus Intestinibacter. The sequence continues at coordinate 5,821 of NZ_JBJDXL010000053.1, read as the reverse complement.
GTTGAATATAAAATTATATTCGTGTATAATAAGTTTGTACAACAAAGAACGGTCAAGCGACTGGTGGAAAACATCAATAGATGTCGTGGGAATTAACCCACAGGGAGCTTGATTATATATTTAGAAATGCCGACCGCCTGGGCACGTATGATGTTTTATAACATTTTGCGTGTTGGCGGTTTTTTGTTTATAAAAATAAATTATTTTAATGGAGGAAATCAATATGAACATGCTATCATTAGCAAATGAATTAAACAGCAACACATATCCAGGGAGAGGTATAGTAATCGGAAAAACTGAAGACGGAAAAAAAGCAGTAACAGCATATTTTATAATGGGAAGAAGTAGCAACAGTAGAAACAGAGTATTTGTTGAAGAAGGAAAGGGAATCCGTACACAAGCATTTGATCCATCAAAGCTTGAAGATCCATCATTAATAATCTATGCTCCAGTTAGAGTCTTAGGAAACAAAACTATAGTAACTAACGGAGACCAAACAGACACTATATACGAAGGAATGGACAAACAACTTACTTTCGAGCAATCATTAAGAAGCCGTGAATTCGAACCAGATGCACCTAACTACACTCCTAGAATTTCAGGTGTTATGCATGTTGAAAATGGTACATACAACTATGCAATGTCAATATTAAAAAGCAACAACGGAAATCCAGATGCTTGTAACAGATACACATTTGCATACGAAAATCCAGTAGCAGGTGAAGGACACTTCATACATACATATATGCACGATGGAAATCCACTTCCAAGCTTCGAAGGTGAACCAAAATTAGTAGGAATAAGCGGAGACATAGATGAATTCACTGATATGGTTTGGACAAACTTAAACGAAGACAACAAAGTATCATTATTTGTTAGATTTATAGACATAGCTACTGGCGAATACGAAACAAGAATAGTAAACAAAAACAAATAGGAATTAATCGATATAAAATACATTAATAAAAAGGAGTATTTAAAATGAACGAAATTCAATTAAAATATGGATGTAACCCAAATCAAAAACCATCAAGAATATTTATGGAAGATGGTTCAGATCTTCCAGTTAAGGTTTTAAATGGTAGACCAGGATATATAAATTTCTTAGATGCTTTCAATGGATGGCAATTAGTTAAAGAATTAAAAGAAGCTACAGGACTTCCAGCTGCTACATCATTCAAACACGTTTCACCTGCAGGTGCTGCAGTAGGTAAAGAATTAGACGATACATTAGCTAAAATTTACTGGGTGGACGACTTAGGAAAATTATCTCCACTTGCATGTGCATATGCTAGAGCTAGAGGTGCTGATAGAATGTCATCATTTGGTGATTTCATAGCTCTATCAGATGTTTGCGATGTTGATACTGCTAACTTAATAAAAAGAGAAGTTTCTGACGGTGTTATAGCTCCAGGATTTACTGATGAAGCTTTTGAAATATTAAAAACTAAGAAAAAAGGTAACTACAACATAATTCAAATAGACCCTGATTATGTTCCAGCTGAGCTTGAAAGAAAACAAGTTTATGGAATAACTTTTGAACAAGGAAGAAATGAATTAGATGTAAATGGAGATCTTTTATCAAATATAGTAACTAAAAACAAAGAAATCCCAGAATCTGCATTAATAGATATGAAAATAGCTCTTATAACATTAAAATATACTCAATCAAACTCAGTATGCTATGTTAAAGATGGACAAGCTATAGGTATAGGTGCAGGACAACAATCAAGAATCCACTGTACTCGTCTTGCTGGACAAAAAGCTGACAACTGGTATCTTCGTCAATCTCCACAAGTTATGGGACTTCAATTTAAGGATGAAATAGGTCGTGCTGAAAGAGATAACGCAATAGACGTTTATATAGGAGATGAATATATGGACGTTTTAGCTGAAGGTGAATGGCAAAAAATATTCAAAGTTAAACCAGAAGTATTCACAAGAGAAGCTAAGAGAGCTTGGCTTGATGGTATGACTGACGTAATAGTTGGTTCAGATGCATTCTTCCCATTCCCAGACAATATAGAAAGAGCATATAAGAGCGGTGTTAAATATATAGCTCAACCAGGTGGATCTGTAAGAGATGACGCTGTAATTGAATGCTGTGACAAATACGGAATAGCAATGGCATTCACTGGAATAAGATTATTCCATCACTAAAATTTTTAGATAAAAATTAATTATTACTAATTTTAATATATAATAGGCTGAGTTATACGGTAAAAGCTCAGCCATATTAAAAACTCTCAGCTATAATTAAACTGAGAGTTTTTATATTTTAATAATAATAAATATTTTTATAGTAATTTCTGAGCTCGTTTAAAAAAATATTGACACATTCAGAGAGTTTTACCTTACTAGGAATAACATAGGAATAATGCTTTGCGAAGGATTCTTCTAGTGGAAGTATTGATATTTCTTTGCCTTTATAAGCGGAGATAATTGCAGATTTAGGTATTACACTTATTCCTAAGTTATTCTTTACAGCCTCTTTTACAGCGTTATTATCATCTAATAATTTTTCTTTAACTGTTATATGGCTGTTATTTAAAAATTTATCTGTAAAATATTTTGTGCTTAAATCTTCTCTGCTTATAAACCATGTTTTATCCTTAAACTCATTTACATATGTAGATATATCCTTTATTGTTTCTGCATATGGTATCATTAAAATCATTTTATCACTTAAAAATCTCTTTTGTATAAACTCAGGATTTTGAATAGTCTCTTCGATTATCCCTATATTTAACTTATTTTGCTTTAAATCGTTGTATATGCAATCATTATCTTTTGTGAATACATCTATCTTTATGTTTGGGTATTTTTTTGAAAAATAGGATGAAAATTTTGGTAGAATGTATTTTTCAAATTGATCACAAACTCCTATTTTTATATTGCTTTTTAAAGTATTAATCTGCTTAAGATCATCATAATTACCTTCTTCAACTATATTAAACATTTTTTTTGATTTTATATATAAATTCATTCCATTTTCTGTTATAGATACATTATTATCATAGGTAATAGGTCTATCTAACAAAGTAACTCCAAAGAAAAGCTCTAATACCTCTATATGTTCAATAATTAATTTTTGAGGTAATTTTAAGTGATTACTACATTTAATTAAATTATTTAACTCAACTACAGATATAAATGTTTTTAATTCTTGCAGCATGTTCGATTGTTTCTCCTTTATATTTTAAAATTTATATGTGAAGCATGGTATATCTTTATTCTTTTCTATTAAAGTATATTTTAACACTTTTATTTGAAATAGGAAATCGTTTTCTAAGCTTGCTTTTTATAAAAATAATAAAAATTTTAAATAACTCGTTGACAGATATATCGGCACATGATATATTATAAATATATCAGATAACGATATATTGAGAGGTGATATATATGGGAAAGGAAGCACCATTAACAGAGGCAGTTTATTACATATTATTAGCAGTTAGAGAACCTAATCATGGTTATGGAATCATACAAGAGGTACAAGAAATGACTGACGGTAGGGTAAACTTAGGACCAGGAACTCTATATGGGGCAATAAATTCGCTACTAGATAAAGAGTGGATAGAATTATATAGCGAAGAAAAGCAATCAAGAAAGAAAAAATCGTACATCATAACATCTAAGGGAAGAGAAGTATTTAATAGTGAGGTTATAAGATTAAAGGAATTAGTGAAAAATAGTGAAAAAATGGGGGAATAGTTATGATTAAGTTTCGTTGGTATGTGGATAGTCAAAAAGAGCAAGATTGGTTAAATGAGATGAGTAAAAAAGGATGGGCATTAAAATCATTCCTTTTAGGATTTTATAAATTTGAAAAATGTGAATCAGGAGAGTATATTTACCAAATAGATCTTTTGCCTGAAGGAAAAAGTAAACGAGAATACTTCGAGTTTATGGAAGAAACAGGAGTTGAGATAGTGGATAGATGGTTTTACTGGGTGTATTTATGCAAGAAAGCATCAGAAGGACCATTTGAATTATATTCAGATAATGAATCTTTAAAGGGACATTATGAAAGTATTGTAAAATTTTTTAAACCATTTATGTATCTTGAATTAATAGCAGCATTGCTACAAGTACCAGGTATATGTGGAGGATCATATTTAAATATTTTTTCATTTATATTATTGATAATATTATTTTTAGGTTTCTTTACTACTATAAAATCATTCGAAAAGAGAATAGATTCAATTGATAAGGATATATAG
>NZ_JBJDXL010000053.1:0-1498 GCF_051866655.1 Intestinibacter sp. | reverse complement strand
TACTACTATAAAATCATTCGAAAAGAGAATAGATTCAATTGATAAGGATATATAGAGGATTAAAAGGGGAGAGTTAAAATGAAGGACTTTATAATGGCGGCTTTACCTTGGGTTATTATGGGGATTACACTTGCTGTACTTGCAGTTAACTTTTCAAAGAAAGCAAATAATAAAACTAAGGTAGATGTAGAGATAAAGGATTCAGAAGTTGAAGAGGATAATTATATGACTTTAGGAATGTGTTTAGGCATGTGTATTGGATCAGCATTAGGTGCATCTGGAATTATTTCTATTTCATATGGAATTAGTTTTGGTATGCTAATTGGTATGGCGGTAGGATCAACTATAAAAAAACAAAATTAAATATATTTAATTTTTTGTGCACATTTATATAAAGAGAGGGAGCGTGAGAAAAATTAATATTAATGAAATTGCAAAATTAGCTGGAGTTTCTCGTGCCACAGTATCTAGATATTTAAACGATGGATATGTAAGTGAAGAAAAAAGAAAAATAATAGCAAAGGTTATAGAGGAAACTGGATATACACCTTCTGCACAAGCGAGAGTATTACGTACTAAAAAAACTAAATTAATAGGTGTAATAATACCGAAAATAGATTCACAGGCTGTGAGTAGAGAGGTTCTAGGCATAAATGAAACTTTATCAAAATCGGGATATCAAATTATCCTTGCCGACACATTTAACGATGAGCATAAGGAGCTAGAATACCTAAAGATTTTTCAAAATAATCAAGTAGACGGAATTATTTTGATAGCGACAGTATTTACAAATCAACATAAGAAGCTACTAAAAAAATTAAATATTCCAGTAGTAATAGTTGGACAATATTTAAAAGGATATTCATGTATATATAACGATGATTATAATGCGGCTAGGGACATAACTAAAGTTTTAATCGGAAAAGACAGAAAAAAAACAGGCTATATAGGTGTTAATCCAAATGATGAAGCAGCGGGAAAAGCTAGATATCAAGGATATGTAGATGCACTAAAGGAAAATTCGATTGAAGTGGATGAAGAATTGATGAAAATAGCAAAATTTAGCTTAGATGATGGATATTTAAAAGCAAAAGAACTTATTGAGAAAAATCCTGCTATAGACTCATTATTTTGTGCAACGGATAATATTGCTATCGGAGCGATGCAATATCTAAAGGAATGTGGTAAAAAAATTCCAGAGGATATATCTATAGTTGGGTTTGGACATACAAATATATCTAAATTAGTGGATCCTAAATTAACTACAGTACACTTTCATTACAAAACATCAGGAATAGAAGCTGCAAATATAATTGTAAATATGATTGAAAATCAAGATAAAATTATAAGAGATGTGAAAATGGGATATGAAATAATTGTTCAAGAATCAACTAATTAAATATTAAAAAGGTACTTATTCTTAGTGAGTGAGTATCTTTTTATTTTATAACACATAGGAAATTATATTCATTTTTAAATTTTAGATAAATATAATTTC
>NZ_JBJDXL010000052.1:0-7528 GCF_051866655.1 Intestinibacter sp. | reverse complement strand
AGCACCTGGAGTAAATATAATATCTTCATATCCAAATTCGAGATATGGAACAATTACGGGAACTAGTGCAGCAGCGGCATTTGCTTCTGGAATGGGAGCTTTGTTTTTTCAATATGTAACTCAAAATAATCGATATAAAAGACAGGGATTTGCTCAAAGTATATTTACTTTTTTCCAGCTAGGAGCACAGAGAGAGAGGGAGATAGATTACCCAAATTTTATTTACGGGTACGGGCTTTTAGATGCGAGAAAAATTTTTGAAGTATTTAGGTAAATTGAAATTAAGGAGATCGAATATGCCAATATCTTATAATTTAATTTATACGGGAAGAACAGAGACCTTGATAGATGACTTTTTAAAAAATAATATAACTCAGTATATTTTTTTAAATGATTTGTTGATTGTAGTATATGTAGAGGAGGACTTTAATGAGGATTTATTTAAAAATATAGATCAAGTTGTCTGGTGGGAAAAATCTTATTCTATGAGCTCGTTAATAGAGATTACGGACAATATAGCTCAAGGTGAGAGTGCTTTACAGACTATAAATATACCTTATATGGGAAGTACCTTGTACAGTAATTTAGATGGAGAAGGAGTAGTAATAGCCTTGATAGATTCGGGTATAGACTATTTAAATCAAGATTTTATAAATGAAGATGGTACCAGTAAAATTTTATATCTATGGGATCAAGAGAGTGATTACGGCTCACCTCCAGAAGGTTTTCTATTTGGAAGTGAATTTACTAGAGAACAAATAAACGAGGCTATATTAAGTGGCGATCAAAATCTAAGCAAGGATGAAATAGGAACAGGAACTATGTCTGCTGGAATTATGGTATCTGAAGGAAAAAACAATCCAAGCTACAGAGGTATAGCGCCAAAAGCCGAATTAATAGTAGTCAAACTAAGAAGCTATAGAGATTTATTTAGAGAAGGTAGAATCAATTATAAAAATACGGATTTCTTAGTCGCTATATCGTATGTTATACAAAAATTTAAAGAAATTTTAAGACCTGTAATAATAAATTTTACATTGGGGACAATGTCAGGTAGAGAAAACGATCATACGTTGTTGAATACTTTCAATGAGCTAAAGAAGTCGGGATTTATACTAGTCAGTGGCGCCGGTAATCAAGGAAATACAGATATTCATTACTCTGGGAATGTATCAAATGGGGAATCTGTAGATATAGCCTTTCAGGTTGGAGACGACAAGAATTTAGATATAGTAGTAGAGGGTACAGAAGTAGATAAATTAGGAGTAGCTGTAATATCTCCTCTAGGAGAAATCAGCACCACGGTTTTTTATTCACCTAATTTTGAAACATTTACTGGGCGATTTAATTTAGAGGATGTAGATTATTCTATTTCTTATAATTATCCGCTTATAGGGACAGCTTCACTTCAGGTGATAGTAAATTTAGAAAATATACATTCTGGTATTTGGACTTTGAGAATCATAGGAGAAGATGTGATAAGTGGAGAGTTTAATGCATATCTTCCTAATAAAAATTTAATCTCTAAAGACACTAGATTTATAGATAGCGATTCAAGGGCTACGATAACTAGGTATGGACTGATGAGGGAAGTCATCACAGTGGGTACGTATAATACAAAATATAACAGCATTTGGATTGGTTCATCTAAGGCTCCAGATGTGATTAGAGATTCTATACTAGATATAGTAGCTCCAGGAGTAGATATAATATCTAACTATCTAGATAACGCATTTAATACGGCTACAGGAACAGGGGTGAGCAGTTCCATAGTATGTGCAGTGATATCTTTGCTTATAGAATTTATAATGGCTCAATCTGAGCTTTATCGATTGTCTATTTACAGCGAGCCTATAAAGACGTATTTAATGCTCGGAGCAACTCAGAAGGGAATCTATTCATATCCAAATATATCTTATGGATATGGAGTTTTAAATTACGAAAATACTTTAAATATAATATCTGAAAATTTGTAAAAATTTCTATTATGGTGTGCAAAATAATAATTTACTCGTTGAATTTATAATTTAGTTTTGGAGAAAATAAATAAAAAGATTTGGGAGGTGTTATTTTGAAAGATAATCATCACGGTGTAAGTAGACAGCTAAAAGGAAAAAACAACAAAAGACTCTATTCAAGTGTATGTCTAAACAACAATTATACAGCAGCTTGGGCAGATCAAAGCAAGTTTTATCCGCACACAAATGTAAGTGCACCATCTGAAGATCAGACTGATGAGGCCAAGGATTGGGTGGATAATGGAAGTAAATTATAAATTTCTTTAAAAAGGATAAATTTTAAATTTATCCTTTTTTGAGTTTTTTAGTCGAAATATAGTAATAAGATAAAATTATATATAAAAATAAAATTATTGATTGACATTTTATTCCAATTTATTAAAATTAATGGTAGAAGCTATTAAAATGGAGGAAAATAAGATGCAAGGAATTAGAAGAGAATTTACAAAATTATATAGATATCTTTATTTTATATTCTGGGGCTTTTATTTTAGCGCTGGCTATTTTTATTGCAAAGATATAAAAAGTAAATCTTTTCTAAAGAGTTCATGTTTGACTTTCGTTTAAAAGGAAATTAACAAATTTTAAATTGGGCAAATAGGATTAAATTGATATTTAAGAGAACTCTGAAGGAGTTCTCTTTTTTAATTGTATTTGTCAAAAAAATAATTGAGGAGGAAAGGATATGTTAGATTTAAAGTATGGGGATTCTAAAGTAGAAATTGATTTATCAAAAGCAAAATCAGTGACTATATTAAATGAAAATCCTATGGACGAAATTACCGATCTTAAATCTGAGTTTATCAAGGGTGTTACAACAGATATGATAAATTCTAAGCCTTTAAAGGAAGTAGTTTCAAAAGGCGACAAGGTAACTATAGTTATAAGCGATATAACTAGATTTTGGCAACGTCAAGATTTAGTTTGTGAACAATTAGTAGATTACTTAGTAAAAGAAATAGGTATAGCTTACGACGACATAGTGGTTGTAGTTGCTATAGGAACTCACAGAAAACAAACAGAAGAAGAATTATGTCAGTTAGCTTCTAAAAATGTTTACGACAAGGTAAAGGTAGTAAATCACGATTGCGATGCAGATGATTTAGTTTTCATAGGAAAAACTGAATTAGGTACAGATGTATACGTAAATCCGCTTGTAGTAGGAAGAAAGGTAATAATGGTAACAGGTACAGTTCACCATATTATGGCAGGCTTCGGTGGAGGAAGAAAGAGTGTAATTCCTGGAGTTGCAGGACGTGAAACTATAAAACAAAACCACATGAGATGCTTATCAAAAACTGAAAAGAGAACTGATCCAAAGGTCGGTGCAAGACTTTTAGACCACAATCCAGTAAATGAAGATATGAATCAAGCAGGAGAGCTTGTAGATGTAGCATTTAGTATAAATATAGTAGTAAATACTAAATCTAAACACAGTAAATTATTCTGTGGAGACTTCCACGATGCTTGGTTAGCAAGTTGCAAGTACGTAGATGATTGCTACGGCGTTCCAATAGAAAAGGAAGCAGATATAGTTATAGCTAGCTGCGGTGGATATCCTAAGGATATAAATTTATATCAATCTACAAAGAGTATTTTTAACGCAACAAGAGCTGTTAAAAAAGACGGAACAGTAATATTCTTAGCAGAATGTAGAGAAGGTGGAGGGGCACCAGACTTCTTCAGCTGGATAGATCCACTAAAAAGAGGAGTTTTAGACGAAGAATTAAGAGCAAACTTCACAATCGGAGGATATATATTCTACGCACTATGTGAAGCAATTGCAAAATCAAACTTACTTATGTTAAGCGAAATCGATCCAAACTTCGTGAAGGATTTAAATATAGACTCTTATAAAAATATAGATGAATTATTAGAAAAAGTAGATTTTGAAGGAAAAGATGTATGCATATTACCTTATGGAGGTAGTGTAGTTCCTCTTCTTCAAGATTAATAAAAAATAGATATAAAAAATTAAGGGAAAATAAAAAAATAAAAAAGTGGAAATTTTTAATATTGTAAATTTATTTATAAAGGAGAAAAAATCATGAATACGCCATTAATAATAGTAATATTATATGTAATATTCCTACTAGCGTTAGGGATATTTATGTCAAAAAAAGAGAAAAAAGATGGGGAAAACTTCTTATTATATAAAGGTAAAAATGGTACTTGGATAACTGCCGTTACTATAGCAGGTCTTGCTATAGGTGGTGCTTCAACTATAGGTATAGCACAAAATGCGTTTGTAGCAGGTTTATCTGCTGGGTGGTACAATGTAGCTTGGGCTTTCGGAGCTATCATGGCTAGTTTCTTAGTTGTTAAACGCTTTAGACATAGTGGTCATAATACAGTAACAGGACTAGTTCAAGATTTATTCGACAAAAAAGCTGGTATTATGATGACAATAGCTATGGTTTTAATTCAATGTACAATAATAGCACTTCAATACATAGCAGGTGGATCAATACTTGCAAGTTTACTACCAGATATATTTAATATAACTACAGGAACATTCTTCAGCTTCTTAATATTCATGCTAGTAGCTTTCGTAGGTGGTATGGGATCTGTTAGTTTAAGTAATATTATAAATATATCATTAATTTATTTTGGAATTATAGTAGCCTCATTTATGGTATTTTTCAACCAAGGTGGATGGGATGCTGCTCTACAAATGGCTAGCACTTCTACAGACGTTCCATATTTAAGCTTTACAGAAGGTATGGGTATACCAGCTATTATAGCTTGGCTTATAGTTATGTGTGGTAATACAAACTCAATCCAAGGTGTTATACAAATAGGTCTTACATCTAAAGACGATAAATCAGCAGTTAATGGATTTAGACTAGGTGCATTAATGATGATACCAATAGGTTTCTTATGTGCAATGCTTGGTATCGCATCAAAGGCTTTAATACCTGGTGTAGATGCTACTTTAGCATTACCAATGATAATATTATCACTACCACCAGTAATAGCAGGTCTTACATTATCAGCTCTATGGGCTGCAGACATGTCAACTGCTTGTAGTATGCTAATCGGTTGTTCAACAACAGTGAGTCAAGATATATTCTTCAAGACAGGTGCTGGCAAAAAAATGAAAGATAAAGCCTTTGTTATAAATAAAGTAATAATACTTGTTGTAGGTTTCTTAACTTATATACTATCTTCTCAATTAGGCTCTATATTAAACGCTATGAAGGTATGTCTATCTATGGCAATAGGAACTTCAATAGTTGTACTTGGAGGATTATGCTTCTCTAAATTCGCAAGTAAAAATGCAGGATTTATGACAATATTAGTATCAGTATTATCTGCTGGAGTATGGCTATTTGTACCAGCTATAAAAAATGTATTCTCAGATGTAGGATACTTAATGGTATTAACTACAGGTATAACATTTATAGTAGTTAGTTTATTCGATAAGAACAAGGTCAATCAGCTAGATTATGAAGAGGATAAAGTTGTCAACGATTAATTTGAGAAATTTTATATAAATACGATATTTATTATATGATATATAAAGTGCTTTAAAATATAAATAATTTTAGAGCACTTTTGTATTTTAATTTACAATACTATTGATTTTTATAGGTAAGATTTAGTAGAATAAATATTGACATTATAAACTGTATAAATTAGTAAATATAAGTTATAATTATTATATGAACAAAATTTGAACTAAACACTTAGGAGGTAATTCTATGCAAAAAGAATTCATTGAAATTAAACAACTTTATAGAAATAAAGAAGAGTACATAGATAAAACTGTAAAAGTTGCTGGATGGATAAGAACATCTAGAATGTCTAAAAACTTCGGATTTATAGAATTAAACGACGGTACTTTCTTTAAAAACATGCAAATCGTTATAGATGAAAAATTAGACAACTTCAAAGAAGTTGGAAAATTACCAATAAGTACATCTTTATTAGTAGAAGGGACATTAGTAGCAACTCAAAATGCAAAACAACCAGTAGAAATACAAGCTACAAAAATAATTGTAGAAGGCGAATCAGATAGCTCTTACCCACTACAAAAGAAAAGACATACAGTTGAATATTTAAGAACTATAGCTCACTTAAGACCTAGAAGTAATCTGTTCTCTGCAGCTTTCAGAGTTAGAAGTGTTGCAGCATATGCTATACATAAATTCTTCCAAGAAAGAAACTTCGTATACGCTCACTCTCCAATCATAACAGGTAGTGACTGCGAAGGTGCAGGAGAAATGTTCAGAATCACAACTTTAGACTTAAACGATGTTCCAAAAACTGAAGACGGAAAAGTTGATTACTCACAAGATTTCTTCGGAAAAGAAGCTAACCTAACAGTTAGTGGTCAATTAAACGCTGAAATAATGGCTTTAGCTTTCAGAAATGTATATACATTTGGACCTACATTTAGAGCTGAAAATTCATACACAGGAAGACATGCTTCTGAATTCTGGATGATAGAACCTGAAATAGCATTTGCAGACTTAGAAGACAATATGGAACTTGCTGAAGATATGATAAAATATATAATCAACTACGTTCTTGAAAACTGTCCAGAAGAAATGGCATTTTTCAATAGCTTTGTAGACAAGGGATTACTTGAAAGATTAAACAAAATAGTAAATTCTGAATTTACAAGAATAACTTACACTAAAGCAATAGAATTATTATTAGAATCAGGACATAAATTCGAATATCCAGTTGAATGGGGATGCGATTTACAAACTGAACACGAAAGATATATAACTGAACAAATATACAACGCTCCAGTATTCGTAACTGATTATCCAAAAGAAATAAAAGCATTCTACATGAGAATGAACGAAGATGGTAAGACAGTTAGAGCTATGGACTTATTAGTTCCAGGAGTTGGAGAAATAATAGGTGGATCTCAAAGGGAAGAAAGATACGATGTACTACTTGACCGTATACATGAATGTGGTCTAAAGGAAGAAGATTACTGGTGGTATCTAGAACTTAGAAAATACGGTACAGCTACACATTCAGGATTTGGTCTTGGATTTGAAAGAATAATAATGTACTTAACTGGTATATCTAACATAAGAGACGTAATACCATTCCCAAGAACTCCTAAAAACGCTGAATTCTAGGATTTTAAAGGTTAAAAATATACGAGATAATAGAGGCTATATCAAAATATTAGTAGATATTTGGTATAGCCTTTTTTGTGCATTCTACAAAATATAATAAGGCAAACGATTTCTTTTTGTTTAATAATTAAAAAAAATTTATATAAAATTTTAGAATTACTTAAATAATTATAAAATTTATCTTAAAATAGTTAGAAATTTGTGGTATTATGTATACATATTTAATTAATAATTTTATAAGGGGTACGATGTATGATAAAAAATTACTACAGAGAATACAGCAATAATTTAAATAGGGATATGGAATTCAATGTATACGGATATGCAGGCCAACCAATACTAGTATTTCCAGCCCAAAATGGTAGATTTTTTGATTTTGAAAACTTTAAAATGCTAGATAATGTTGAA
>NZ_JBJDXL010000051.1:0-7530 GCF_051866655.1 Intestinibacter sp. | reverse complement strand
TCTTTTTAGAAAAAGCATTGAAGCATGTATTAAAATAGATCCTTAAAATTTTTAGAAATTTAAAAAAGCTTACCTTTTACAAAATACCCAATTTATATACTATAAAAAGCACCATATAGAATTATTCTATATAGTGCTTCATTTTATTATTTACCTAATAAAGTATTTACAGTTGTTGAACCGTTTTTATATGGAGAGTAAACCCTGTACTCATTGCCAGCTTTATCTTTATAAATCACATAAGAAGAAGCTGTTATTTTTGCATCAAATTGTTCACTTGGAATACCTACTATAGTACCTAAATACGTAATATAATTTTGTTGTTCATTTACTTCATAATTTACTCTTCCTACAGATTTAGCAGCCTTAGGTGTATCTAATGTCAGAGCTTCACCTTCTGGTATTAATCTAGCAGGTATTATCAATGTACCTTTTTCAACTATTTCATCTCCATCATTATAAATTCTAGTTCCAAATCTTATACCACTTTCATTATTTACAACTTTTTTAACTTGAGCTCCCAACATATCTACATGTGCCCATTTCGCTGTATATGTAACATCTTCTGTATATGTTTGACCTGATTTGTATTCTGTAGTTGTATCATCAATATTTTTGTACCATCCTACAAATGTATATCCATTTTTAGTCGGATTTTTAGGATTATAATCTAACTCTGTACCTTCTTCTATTTCTTTTATTACTACATCTGATCCATTATCAAATTTTACACTTATTTGAGATGGTTTTTGTATTATGTTGAATTTAACTATTTTTAATCCTTCATAAGTATTTATTCCTTTTATAGTTATACTTCCTTCTCCTACGTTTATATTCTCACCATATGTAATTGTATAATCTACTCCTTCTTCTAAAACTTTATCCTTGTCCTTTACTTGTACATTTGGTTTTATTGTAGTTCCAGTATAGTAGTAATTCTCTTGTTCTATAATTACATCAGTTGAAAGCATACTCTTTCCATTTACTAATATACGACAAGTATCTGTAATTCCTAATTCTTCACTAATTACAGTTATAACGGCATTACCTCGTAAATTTGCTTTAATAGTACCATTTTGATCCACACTGACGATGCTATCATCAGAACTTCTCCATTTAAGAGCTTCACTAATTCCACTTTCTACTTTTATGTTAGCATGTAAATTATATGTATCACCTACTCTTAAATTTAAATATGTTGTAGTTAAATTTAAATCTACTTCTTTAAAAGGTATATTATTTTCTTTTGCATAACGTTGAGCATATGAATCACTATAACCGTATATAATCATATTTTTGTTATCACAGTCTAAAAATGCATTGTCTTTTATTGTATTTACAGTATATGGTATAACTACCTTATTTAAAATACTACATTTATAAAATGCATAATTACCTATAGAATTTACTCCTTTTGGAATTTTCATAATACTTAATGATTTGCAAGCTGCAAATGCATAATCTCCTATATTTCTTGCCCCTCGAATATCTATGTCTTCTAATTTCCAGCAATCAGCAAATGCATGATCTCCTATAGTTCTTACATCCTCTTCAATTTCTAAGCTATTTAATGAATTACATCCATTAAATGCATAATTACCTATAGTTATTACCCCTTTTGGAATTTTTAAATCCTTTAATGATTTACAGTCAACAAATGCATAATCTCCTATAGTCGTTACTCCCTCTGGAATTACCAAGCTACTTAATGAAGTACACCACTCAAATGCTGATTGTCCTATTGATGTTACTCCTTTTGGAATTTCTATACTACTTAATGCACTACATCTATAAAATGCATAATTTTCTATAGTTTTTAATCCTTCTGATAATTTTACACTACTTAATTTTTCACAAAAACCAAATGTATATTCTCCTATAGTTTCTACTCTTTTTGGAATCTCTATACTAGTTAATTCGCTACATTTATAAAAAGCCTTTTCTCCTATTGATGTTACTCCTTCTGGGATTTTTATACTACTCAATACACTACATTCAGCAAAAGCTTGCTTTCCTATAGTTGTTATACTTTCTGGAATTTCTATACTAGTTAATTGACTACATTCATAAAATGTATAATTTCCTATCTCTGTTACTCCTTTTGGGATTTTTATATTACTTAGTGAACTACAATAAGCAAAAGCACTATATCCTATTGTCGTTACCCCTTCTGGAATTTCTATATTATTTAGTAAATTACAATTAACAAATGCACACTCACCTATAGCTGTGATCCCTTGTGGTATTTTTATACTACTCAACTCATTACAATACGCAAATGTATAATCTCCTATTGTTGTCACCCCTTCTGGGATTTCTATACTACTTAATTTTTTACAACTAAAAAATGCATAGCTTCCTATTGTCGTTACACTTTGTGGAATTTTTATATCACTTAAATTACTACAACCATAAAAAGCATTATCTCCTATAGATGTTACTCCTTCTGGGATTTTTACACTGATCAACGAACTACAGTTATAAAAAGCATAATTTCCTATTGTTGTTAATCCTTTTTGAATTTCTATACTACTTAATAAATTACATTCATAAAAAGCATAATTTCCTATTGTTGTTATTTCCCCTTGAAGCTCTATACTACTTAATGCACTACACATATAAAATGTCTTGTCACCTATAGATGTTACCCCTTCTGGGATTTTTACACTGCTCAATGAACTACAGTTATAAAATGCCTCATTTCCTATTACTGTTACTCCTTCTGGGATTTCTATAGTACTTAATTTTTTACAACTTTCAAAAGCATTTTCGCCTATTCTTGTTACACTTTGTGGAATCTCTATACTACTTAACTCACTACATCTATAAAATGTCCTACTTTCTATAGCTGTTACTCCCTCTGGGATTTCTATATTTGTTAATTTTTCACAATATGCAAATGCATTTTCGTCTATTCTTGTTACAGTTTTTGGGATCTCTATACTAGTTAATGAACTACATCCCTCAAACAAAGAACTTTGTATAACAGTTATATTTTCTGGGATTTTTATGCTACTTAATCCACTACAGTAACGGAATATACCACTTTGTATATCCGTTATTCCTTTTGGAATTTCTACACTTGTTAATCCACTACATCTCTCAAATGCATATCCTTCTATAGTTGTTACACTTTCTGGGATGTTTATACTTGTTAATCCACTACATCCCTTAAATGCACAGTACTTTATAATTGTTACTCCTTCTGGTATTTCTATACTTGCTAATGAACTACATCCCTCAAATAAAAAGCGATCTATAACAGTTATATTTTTAGGGATTTTTATACTCCTTAAACTACTACATCCTTTAAATGCACTATCTCCTATAGTTGTTACTCCTTCTGGTATTTCTATACTACTTAATTTTTTACAATCTGTAAAAGCATTTTTTTCTATTTTTGTTATATTTTTTAAAGTTTCTATACTACTTAATTCACTACATCCATAAAACGCATAACCCTCTATAGACGTCACACTCTCTGGAATTTTTATACTAGCTAACCTACTACAATCACGAAATATACTATATGCTATATTCGTTATTCCTTTTGGAATTTCTATACTGCTTAGTGAGCTACATCCCTCAAATGCACGACTGCCTATAGCCATCACACCTTCTGGGATTTTTATATTACTTAAACTACTACATTCTTTAAATGCATTATCTCCTATAGTCGTTACTCCTTCTGACATTTCTACACTTGTTAGTGAACTACAGCGCTCAAATGCACTACCTTCTATAGTTGTTACACTTTGTGGGATTTTTATACTACTTAATGAATTACAATAAGCAAAAGCATCATATCCTATTGTCGTTACCCCTTCTGGTATTTCTACACTTGTTAACCCATTACAATCATAAAAAGTATAACTTTCTATAGTTGCCACACTTTGTGGGATTTTTATACTACTTAATTTTCTACAATAACAAAAAGCATTTTTTCCTATTTTTTCTACAGTCTCTGGAATTTCTACACTCACTAATCCCGTACACCACTCAAAGGCATTATTTTCTATAGTTACTACTTCATATCCATTTATACTTTTTGGAATTACTAAGTTTCCAGATATAGTTGTATCAGCATCACAAATGATTGCTTTATTATCAGAAATAGTATAATAAAGTCCTGTACCTTCAAGCAATGTCCCTGTTTGAGCAAAAGATTGATCTATACCTTGAAATAAATTAAGATTTTTAAATACATCTAATTCTTTCAAACAATTCCATCCTTGAAAATTTGTTAAAACTAAAGTCGCCGTTAACAATATTGAAACAACTTTCTTCATTTTTTATACTCCCCTCTTAATTTTTTAATAAATTTTACTAGTTTTACCCCTTATATAAATAATAAATTAAACTTACTTTATATACAACATATACAATTAAACAAATCTCTATTTTTATCTAACTTAAAAATAAATCCAACAGAGGCTGATTACCATGAACTATAAAAGATTCAAAGAAATTATACGAAATGGAAAAAAATACAAAAAAGAAATAGATGAAGCAATCCAAGAGTTTCAAAAATATAAGGTTTAAAATTATATATTAGTACTATAAATATCCCCCAAAATTTTAGCTCCGTCATAAATATAGCTGCTATAAAAGCATTCTATACGACGGAGCTAAAAAATATCTACAGAATTTTTCTTAATCATTTAAAATCCTAATTCTTTGCCAACTAATATAACTTTTATTCTAGATGCAGTTCTATTTGTTCTAGTTATAACTACTTGGCTACACGCACTTTCAGGTGATTTGCAATTTGCACATGAACCATTTAAATAGCAAGGTGTTTTAATGCCTTTAAACCTTTGAACATTTATAGGTGCTGCTATATTTCTCGCTCTACTAACAGCATCTTCAAGTGTTTTGCAGATTTTGTTAATTCCTACTATTACAACGACATTTTTAGGTCCATAGCATAATGCAGCGACGCGATTGCCATTACCATCTATATTTACAAGGATGCCATCTTCACTCATAGCATTTGCACTCATTAAAAATGTATCGCACAAAAGAGCTTGTCTCATTATTTCAACTCGTTCTTCAGGAGTTTTTGCAGTATCTCTATCTATTACTTTGTAATTTTTTCTTACATAATCAAGCAACCCTATTTCATCTATTGAAACAGATCCACCCCATGAAACTACATCATTCTTTGGAATTAATTCAATAGCCTTTTTTAAAGCTTCTTCTTTAGTTTGACAATAATAAGCTTCAAAATGTCTTTTTTCCAAATTATCTCTTTCTTTAGCACATAATAAATCATATCTGATCTCTTTTGGTTTATTTCTTTCCATTGAACCCCCTCCAATTTATAACAAGATTAATTTAATATAAGATTAACATATCATATTTCGATATACAATATTTAAATTGTATGGCATACAATATAAATCAAATTCATGTAACACTGATTACAATCACTTTGATTATTTTTCTTACTTACTTTATAATAAAATAAATTATGCTTTAGAAATATATAGATAAGGAGGAAATTGTTATGGGAAAACTTTCAAAATTACCAAACATAGGAAAAGTTGTAGAAGCTCAACTAAACCAAGTAGGAATCATGACAGAAGATGATTTAAAATCAGTTGGAGCAAGACAAGCATGGTTAAAAATCCAAGAAATCGATGAATCAGCTTGTATTAATAGGCTATTGGCATTAGAAGGCGCAATCCAAGGTATTAAAAAGACAGAGTTATCAGATGATGTTAAATCGGATTTGAAAGAGTTTTATCAATTACATAAAAAATAACCAATATTTAAAAGTGAGGACAAAAACTATGAGACAAGAATACATTATAAACGCTTGTACTGGCAAAGCAATAAACGTAATGAAAGGTCAAACAATAACAATCATAGATATTGAAGGAACACAGGTAGTTGATTTTTTCGCAGAAGCAAAAGAAAATCCAGACGAATTTCTATCTACAGGTGTTACAATCGATTGCAATGAATCTTTGAAATTAAAGGTTGGAGATTTAATATACTCTAATCTCTACAAACCGATGTTTGAAATTTTATTAGACGATGTAGGTGAACACGACTTATTACATCCATGTTGTCGTCCAGAAATGTACGATTTTTTCTACAACAATGGAAATGGGCATTCAAACTGCTTAGAAAATATAAACAACAGTCTAAATAGCAATAGACCTATTATACATCCTGTTAATTTCTTCATGTACACTAAAATTAACACAGATGGAAGTATTTCCGTAGAAAAACCGATTTCAAAGGCTGGAGATAAAGTAGTATTAAAAGCGCTAATGGATATGCGTATAGGAGCTGCTGCATGTAGTGTTTCTGAGAGTAACTGCAATGGTGGCAAATGCTCTCCTATAAAAATAATAGTGAGTGAATAAATATCCGTACCTAAGAAATTACTCTTAGGTACAGTTATTTTCAAACCTATTTATCCTTTCTACTAGACAATAAATAAGTTCCTACTCCTAAAAACAAAACTCCACCAACTATATTTCCAAGCGTCACGAAAAATAAATTATAAATCATTCCACCCAAAGTAACAGCAGTAGAATTTGAGATTATGCACACCAAAAACGTAGCCATATTAGCTATACAATGCTCAAACCCACTTGTAACAAAGGCAAACAAGCTCAAAAATACTATTATCAGCCTAGAAGTTTCGTCCTTTAATTTATAAGCCGCCAAAACACCAGCGCAAACTAATATATTACACAAAACTCCTCTAAAAAACAGCTGATAAGCCTCTGGTGAAATCTTAGCCAAAGCACTATACTCAAAGTACATCAGCGTAGAATCCTTAAAAAGCCCAGTACCTATAAATAAACTAGCTACTAATAAAGCTCCTAAGAAATTCCCTAGATAGCTGTATCCAAGTATCTTCAATGTGTCTCTTTTATTGGCTTCTCCTGCCATAGCTCCTACCGTCATGACCATGTTGTTGCTTGTAAATAACTCATTTCCCAAAATTAAAATCAAGCTCAATGCCACGGAAAATGAAAGCCCTACAGCAATCTTCGTCATAGGTGAGTGCACCTGATATAGCATTCCTCCGATTGTAAACACCAAAATAACACCTATTCCTACATATATACCTGCAAACATAGCTGATACCAAGTATTTCAATCTGCTTTGGTTTAATAAATCGATCTTTGCTCTAGATTTTTTAGTCAATAAATTTACTGTGTCACTACTCATAATGTCTCCTCTATTCTCTTGTAAATTATACTTTCCTAAATTATCATAATTCGATTTATTTTTCAATTCATTTTAAATTTTAATTTTAGGTAATTTATTACATATTTTCCACCTACTCAAAATTCAAGAACAAATATCCATAAAATTACCATAAAGCATCTCTTTAAATAAAAAATTTTATTGATATTCTGTAATAATTATGAGTTCTTTTGGTAAATCAAAAATTTTCTCTTTTAAAATTCAGCAGTTTCATGTAAGCTGACTCTTCCACCTGGAAGGTAATAGTATGGTGAAAGCTGATCACGCATGGCAAGTACTTTTTGATTATGTATGATA
>NZ_JBJDXL010000050.1:0-7568 GCF_051866655.1 Intestinibacter sp. | reverse complement strand
TACATCTAAATTTTCTGTCATCTTTAGTGTCTCTACAAATCCCTTTATAGATGTAAGTGGTGTTTTTAATTCATGACTTACATTTGCGACAAATTGTTTTCTCATATTTTCAAGCTTTACATAATCTGTAACGTCTTCAATATTTATAATAAACCCTATTACAGCATCTGTTTCTTTAAAATAAACTGGATCTATCTTTATTTTATAAATAATGTCATTTGATATATTTTTTTGTACAACAACACTGTTTTCACTCGACATATTAGATAAAATACTTTCTAAAACAATTTTATTTTTTATAAACTGTCTTATACTTTTTCCCTCTGGTATTAAAAGCTCATCGCCTTCAACCATTTCTTTTGCTAATTCATTTATCAAAAGTATTCTACCTTTAGTATCTATCGCCAAAATTCCATGAGATACACTTTTCATAATAGACTGCAACTGCGTATTTTTATTTGTAATATCCTTTATAGTAAAATTTATTGTATCTATCATAGAATTGAAATTTTTCGCAAATTCGCCCATTTCACCAGACATCTGACTTCTTACTCTAGAATCAAATTCCTTATTGCTGATGTCCTTTGAAACCTTCATAAATTCTTTTAGGTAGGTCCTCAAGCTTACAGTATATCTAATCAAAACTACAGCCACAATAGATAAAATTAATATTATAAAAATATACAATTCGTTCAAAAGTTGTATCTCTTTCATTTTAATTCACCTCAAAATATTATTTAATTTTATAGCCTACCCCTCTTATTGTCTCTATAAATTTGCCATCGTCGTCGCCAATTTTTTTTCTTAAATGTCTTATATGAACATCTAAAGTTCTCGTTTCACCGTAGTAGTCATATCCCCAGATTTTATCTAGTAAGAAGGTTCTAGTCAGAACATTTCCTCTATTTTCAAGAAGTAATTTTAATATTTGGAATTCCTTCAATGTCAATTCTACTTCTTGACCATTTTTAGTTACAATATGTTTATTTACATTTACTTGTATATCGTCAGCCTTTAAAATATCTTCTTTTTCATTTGCGCTGTATTTATATCTTCTAAGTACTGAGCTAATTCTAGCAAGAACTTCTTTTACACTAAATGGCTTTGTAATATAATCATCAGCGCCATCGTGTAATCCTTCTAATTTATCCTCTTCCATATTTTTTGCAGTAAGCATTATCACTGGAATTTGTTCTAATGCTGCATCTGATCTTATTTTTTTCAAAAGATCTATTCCACTTATATTTGGAAGCATCCAATCTAGAAGAATTAAATCAGGTTCAAATTCCTTTGTCTTTAAGTATCCATCAAATCCATCATAAGAATAATCGACCTTATATCCATTATTTTCAAGATTAAATTTCAACAATTCCACTATATGAATCTCATCATCTATAATTAATATCTTTTTCATAAAATCCTCCTTATTTTCCGACCGGAATTATAAGTGTTTGACTAAATTCCTTTTCTAAACTCTTGTTTTTATTATATGTAAATTCGACTAGTTCCTCTTGGGTATTGATTCTTTTTTCATTTTCTACCAGTTGTTTCTTTTCATAAGAACCGTCGCTCTTTAATATTTTAGCCTTTACATTATCTTTTAAATATAAATCTAAAATTTCCTTTATTTCCTGTTGGATATCTTTATCCTCTACTATTCCCATAGTTTCTACTCTCTTATTTAAATTTCTATACATCCAATCTCCACTTGATATATACAGTTCTTCTTTTCCATCATTGTAGAAATAATATATTCTACTGTGTTCAAGATATCTTCCAACTACGCTTCTGACCTTTATATTTTCGCTTAGTCCCTTTATTCCTGGCTTTAGACAGCATATGCCTCTTACAATTAGTTCGATTTCTACACCTGCTTGAGATGCTGCATAAAGCTCTGTAGTTATACTTTTATCTAGAAGAGAATTCATTTTTGCTATTATCTTAGCTTTTTTACCTTTTTTAGCATTTTCAGCTTCTCTTCTTATCATCTTCTCAAATTTATCTCTGAATCCATAAGGAGCTATAGTTATTTTTTCCATATTATCCGGTGATGCATAGCCTGATAGCATATTAAATAAAGTCGATGCATCTTTGCCAAACTGTTCATCAGCTGTAAGTATTCCCATATCTGTATAGAATTTTGCTGTGACGTCGTTGTAGTTTCCTGTTCCAAAATGAACATATCTTTTTATTTTATCCTTTTCTTTTCTTACAACTAATAATATTTTACAATGTGTCTTAAGTCCTATCACTCCGTATATAACATGGCATCCTGCTTTTTCAAGCTTTTTAGCCCAAGTTATATTGTTTTCTTCATCGAATCTAGCCTTTAGTTCAACTAAAACCGTAACTTGTTTTCCTTTTTCAGCTGCCTTAGTCAAGGCTTCTATTATAGGAGAATTTCCACTTACTCTGTACAATGTCTGTTTAATTGCAAGTACATTTGGATCCTCTGCTGCTTTCTTTACCATATCTACTATGATATCAAAAGATTCGTAAGGATGGTGAACAAATATATCTTTTTCTTTTATATATCCAAAAATATCAGTTCTATGTGGTATTTTAATATTCGCCATCTTTACATTTTCATATTTCAATTCATCAAATCCCTTTACAGAGCCTAATTTATTTAAAAAAGTAAAATCTATTATACCGTTTATTTTAAATATATACTTATCATCAATTTCTATCTCATCTACAATTATATCTAATATTTCATTAAAATACTCATTATTTCCATTTGATTCTATCTCAAGTCTTACTGCATCTCCCCATTTTCTTTGCTTTAAGGATTCCTCCATAGTCTCCAATAAATCCATTGCATCCTCTTCATCGACATCTAAATCTGCATCCTTTGTTATTCTATAGGAACAGCTATATAATACCTCGTGACTGCTAAATAGCTTAGGTAAATTTGATTTTATAACATCCTCTAATAAAACAAAGTCTACCCTATTTTCATCATTAGGTATTGCTATTAAACGATTTATTACAGATGGAACTTGTATAGTCCCAAATATATGTGCATTGCTATTAGATGTCTTTAATAATGCGGCTATATTTAAAGTTTTGTTAAGTAATAAGGGAAATGGTCTCGCTGAATCTATAATCATAGGAGTTAAAACTGGATATATTTCTCTTTCATAATAATCATCGATATATTTTTTTGATTTCTCACATAAATTTTTATATTTATGTACTTTTATATGTTTCAGTGATAATAATCTTGTAAGTTCATTATAACAGCTATATTGTTCTTCTATCAAAAATCTAACCTTTTCTATTATCTTTTCTAATTGTTGACTTGGATTCATACCTGCTATATCAACTGAATCAATGTTCTTTTTATGTTTTCTCAACAAAGAAGCTACTCTTACCATAAAAAATTCATCTAAATTCGAATTAAAAATTGATAAAAATTTTACTCTCTCCAATAATGGATTTTCTTCATTTCGCGCTTCATCTAATACTCTTTTATTAAATTCTAACCAGCTAAGTTCTCTATTAAAAAAATTTTGTGGATAATCGTACATTTTATTCATTTAATCTATCTCCATTCTAAAAATATTCAAAATTAAATTCTTCAATATTATAGTAACATTATAAAAAGTTATCTAACCTTATTTTTATGTAAACTATGTTATGTTTTTGTAAAAAACGATATATTTTGCTATTTTTTGATATTATTATTGGTATAATCTTGATAATATTTATTATCAATAAAATTAACTTTACGGAGGTATAACTTTGAACAGAGTTGCAATTATAGATATAGGATCTAACTCATTAAAATTAATAATGGCGGATATTTACGACAATAAATTTTTTCAAATATCTTATGAAAAGAAAATCAAATTGAGATTGAGCAATTACAAAAATAGAGCAAATGATATAACTGCTCTTGGTATAAAAAAATTAAATGAAGCTTTAACAGATTTGAAAAAAATATGTACTCTTTACAGATGCAATAGAATAATAGCTGTAGCAACAGAAACATTGAGAAAGGCCGGCAATGGACCGCAAATAATAGAAGAGCTAAAGGAAAGCTTAAATTTAGATGTTAAAATAATAAGCGGAAAGGAAGAAGCATACTATGGTTTTGTTTCTTCTATAAATTCAATAAATTTAAATGACTTCTTGCAAATAGATATCGGCGGTTCTAGCTGTGAAATAGTACTAGTCAAGGATAAAAAACTGATAGAATCTATAAGCTTGCCTTATGGAAGTATTCCAAACACCAAAAACTTTAACTTACAAGACAAGGTATCAGAAGAAGATGAAGAAAAATTCAAAGAAATGATATTTAAAGAGCTAGATAAATATCCATGGATAAAAGAAAATAAAAACCTACCCGTTGTAGGAATTGGTGGATCTGTCAGATGCATAGAAAAAATCTTGAGAAATCATGCATTTGACGATATAGATATTTTACTTGATAATTATGTTATTTCTTATAAAAATATAAATAGCTTATTTAATATCGTAAAACGATTAAATTTACAACAAAAAAAAGAAATCAAAGGTATGTCTTCTAATAGATCTGATATCTTTGTGGGTTGCTTGATTTTAATTAAATACCTTATGTTTTACATCAATTCTGATAAGCTTTCTATAAGTAAATTCGGAATTAGAGAGGGTATTTTATTTGAATATGCAGAAAGCCTATAATTAAAACTTTATAATAAATTGAGAGTATGATGAGCCTTCAATTTGAGACTTTTCATACTCTCTTTTCATTAACTTAAATTTTATCGTCTATTAGAATGCTGGAACTATACTTCCATCATATTTATCTTCTATGAATTGTTTAACTTCGTCACTATTTAAAGCTTTTTGTAATGCTTTTGCTTTGTCGCTGTCTTTATCTTCAGTTCTTATAGCAACTATGTTTACATATGGAGATTCACTTGATTCTATTACTATTGCATCTTTAGTAGGATTTAAACCAACATTTAATGCGTAGTTAGTATTTATAACTGCTAAATCAACATCGTCTAATGTAGAAGGTACTTGTGCTGCATCAACTTCAACGATTTCTATATTTTTAGGATTTTTTGTTATATCTTTTGCTGTTATTAATTCGCCATCGTTAACTTCTATTAATCCATTTGCTGCTAATAATTGAAGAGCTCTTGCTTCGTTAGTTGAGTCATTTGGAACTGAAACCTTTGCTCCATCTTCTAAGTCATCTAGTGATTTTATTTTATTTGAATATACTCCCATTGGTTCTATATGTACTTTTGCGCAATAAGTTAAATCGTAGTCTTTTTCTTTAACTGTAGTTTCTAAGTATGGTATATGTTGGAAATAGTTAGCATCTAGAGATCCATCTGCTAGTGCGTCATTTGGTAATACATAGTCGTCGTATTCAACTATTTCAAGTTCATATCCTTCTTTTTCTAGTACTGGTTTTGCTGCTTCTAATATTTCAGCATGTGGTGTTGGAGATGCTCCTACCTTTATAGTTTTATCTTCTTTGTTTCCCCCTGAGCAACCTGTTAATAATCCTACTACTAATGTTGTTAATAATATCGCTTTTCCTAATTTTTTTAATTTCATTTTTTTACTCCTCCTGTGTTTTTATAATTTTTTATATTAATTTTAAAATTTTTAATTTAATTGTTTCTATTTTAATTTCTTATAAGCATAATCGCCTAAGCTTTGTATTACTTGAACTACTATTACTAAAGTTATTACAACATATATCATAACTGCTGTATCAAATCTTTGATGTCCATATACTAAAGCTACCTTACCAAGACCTCCAGCCCCTACAGTACCTGCCATTGCTGTATATCCTAGGATTGATATTACTGAAAGTGTGATACCTGATACTATTGAAGGCATCGCTTCTTTTATCATTACTTTGAAAACAATTTGTGTGTTTGTAGCTCCAAAAGATTTTGCAGCTTCTATAAGTCCTTCATCTACTTCATTTAAAGCTGTTTCTATTATTCTAGCTATAAAAGGTGCTGCTCCTATAGTGATTGGTACTATTGCTGCTGTTTCACCTATACTTGTACCTACTATCAATCTAGTAAATGGTATTAATGCAACTAGTAATATGATAAATGGGAAACTTCTAACTATATTTACTACAAATCCAACAACTGAATATACAGTTTTATTAGGCTTTAATCCCTTTGGTTTAGTAAGAACTAATATAATTGCTAATATAAATCCTAATATTGTGGCAATCACAGTTGGCACAATTATCATATACATAGTTTCTAAAAATGCTTCTCCCAGTATTTCTGTCAAATACTCGTATAATGATGTATTATTTGTCATTTTTTATTTCCTCCCAAGTTATATTTCTTTCTGTAAGATAATTTTTTACTGCGTTTGCGTAATGATCTTTAACTGTTATTATCAATGAACCAAGTACATCTTCTCGGAATTTTTCTAATTTACCATAGCTTATACTAAAATCAAAATCTAAAGTTCTAGCCATATTTGTAATTACTGATTGATTGGCAATATCTTTAGGGAAGATTATTTTTATGTTTGTTCCTTCTGGAAGTACTATTTGTTCATCTCCTATTAATGCCTTTAATCCTCTAGTATTATTTAAGAATAAATCCTCTGTCTTTTCTATTTCTAAAACCTTACCGTCTTCCATTACTGCAACTCTTGTACAAATTTGCTTTATAACCTCCATTTGGTGAGTTACAACTATAATTGTTATGTTTAGCTTTTTATTTATATCCTCTAATAGAGATAGTATAGATTTAGTAGTATTTGGATCTAGTGCTGAAGTAGCCTCATCACATAGTAAAACTTTTGGCTCTAGTGCTAGTGCTCTAGCTATTGCGACTCTTTGTTTTTGTCCACCACTTAAATTTCTAGGCTTTACATTTTTTTTATCGCTAAGTCCTACTAGTTCAAGTAGATTATTTACCTTTTTTTCTATTTCAGCCTTTGAATATTTAAAGCACTCTAGTGGTAGAGCTACATTTTCAAATACTGTTCTTCTTTCTAGTAATGAGAAATGTTGAAATATCATTCCTAAATTTTTTCTAAGCTCTCTTATGTCCTTTTCATTTAAATTTTTTACTTCTTTTCCTTGTACTGTCAAGCTTCCTTCTTGATAGTTTTCAAGTCCATTTATACATCTAAGTAAAGTCGATTTACCTGCTCCACTATGACCTATAATCCCAAATATCTCTCCCTCTGAAATTTCCATATTTACATCTTTTAATACCTTTGTATCTCCATAATATTTATTAAGATTTTGTATTTTTATCATTTAATCTCTCCCTTTCTAATTAACTATATATATTTTATTTTATATTTTTATTTTTATATATATTTAGTTAATTTTTTATAGCATGTCGAAAATATTTCTGTTTTTTAATATATTTATATTTTTTATCTATTTTTCTTTTTAAGTATTTATAAATATTAAAAAAAGCTTGAGTATAAACTCAAGCTTCTATTATCTGTTTATACTCATCTCTCAACTTTAATAGTTGCAGGATTTAGCACCATATACTATAAATAAATATTGGTTGCTGGGCTTCATAGGGCCTGTCCCTCCGCCTCTCTTGATAAGAATTGTTTTTAAT
>NZ_JBJDXL010000049.1:0-1742 GCF_051866655.1 Intestinibacter sp. | reverse complement strand
ATGGTTTTACTAAACCAGAATCTTCAGATTCTTGGATTTATAATAAAAATTATGGAGTTGAAGTTTATCGTATTACATATACCAATTCTGATGGAATAGTATATGAATTTAGTGCAAGGCAAGTTAGACAGTACTGTAGGAAGATGGGATGGACTCCAGTTGAACAAGCCTATTATGGATATGCAAAAGATTTATATCCAACCCTAAGTACTCAAAATGATTGGAATGAGCATTTCTTAGAAAATCTATCTAATGATAAAAGATTTTATATGGAGATGCTAAGTCCAAGATGTCTGAATAAAGTGCCTAGTGAAGGTATTGTAATTAGGAATGAGACTCTTAATATAGAAGTTTATAAAATCAAATGTTTTAATTTCCTTCAAAAGGAAAGAGAAATGCTAGATTCTGGAGAAATTAATATAGAAGACGTATCATGATAGAAAATGTTTATGATATAATTTCTGACTATAAGCAAATAGAAAGAAATGTAAAAAATATAGTAGAGAATATCCTCTCAGATGAGGATATTCCCTTACTAATTAGAGCTGATATTCTAATAAAATATAAAGAAGATAACTCAGAAGAATACGATGGATTATATACTAAATGTACTACTATTTATCAGGTTCTAAACACATTATCAGATCCTAAATTAACTGACTGTGAATTAGAAGCTCTTTATAAACTATTAGAAA
This sequence comes from Intestinibacter sp., assembly GCF_051866655.1. Lineage (GTDB taxonomy): Bacteria > Bacillota > Clostridia > Peptostreptococcales > Peptostreptococcaceae > Intestinibacter. Next base: position 1,047 of record NZ_JBJDXL010000049.1, on the reverse strand, counting down.
TGTTTGTTAGAGATAGAATAACTAAATATTACGAATTTACATATGAGTAGCTATTTAAATATATATGGAAGATTAAGATCTGATCTTTATGAAGTCAAGAGACTTAAAAATAAAGATTATTATAAACAGGATGATGTTATCTTATTTGATTCTCATTCAAGAAATTCTATAATTTATAGTGTAGTTTGTGATGCTATAAACCCAGTTTGGGCTGGAGACGAAGAAAAATATACTGTTCTTAATGAATCTAATATTAATGATTGTATAGAAGAATGTAAAAAAAGAATAACATTCTTAGAGAAATGTGTTGATAATAACATTAAAAGAAAGAATGAGTATATAAAGTATTTGCAGTCTTTATCTAAAGTTCTTACTTATGATGAATATACGAATCATATTACAGAAGAGTATGATGATTACGAAGACACTAAAGAAGAGATAGAAAACTGTAAATATTGTCTAAGCCAATTAGAAGTTTTAGCTTCTTTAATTTCTACTTGTGATATTAAATGTTCTGGATTTTCTGAAATATTATGTAATATAGATTAATATGGAAGATTATAAAATACCTACGGATGATGAACTCTGTGAGTTAGCTGATGATTATGTAGAATCCTTGTATGATGAAGATTTCCCTGTATCTAGAGAAGATTTAACATATGAAGTTAAGTGCACAACTATCTAATGAAGATAAACTAAAAATTATGATAGAAACTGCTAGTAGAAATTTTTGTGAATATTACTAAAATAAGTTCTAATGAGATTTAAAGGAGATATTATTATAACAGATCCATGTTACATAATTAAAAGAGAGGATAGAGATAATATAAAAGATCTAGGGTTTACTACATTTATCTCTGAATCTACTATATATGGTGATTGGTCTTGTAAAACTCTTAATTTAAAAAATAAAAATCCTAAAGAATTTATAGATGATGTGTGCAATACTTATCAGGAATCTGAAAGAATAAAAGGGTTATATGGTAAGCTTAGTTCTAAGTATGAAGAAGCTAGAGAAGTATTATATTCTAAAACTGTAAATCTAGA
>NZ_JBJDXL010000048.1:0-7611 GCF_051866655.1 Intestinibacter sp. | reverse complement strand
GCCATTTCTAAGTAAATCACAGTGAATTTCATCAGATATAACCATAACATTATTGTCTAAGCATATTTGACCTACTCTCTTTAACTCTTCTTCTGTCCAAACTCTACCTGATGGATTGTGAGGGTTGCAGAATATACATAGAGTAACTCTATCATCTTTTGCCTTAGCTTCAAAGTCTTCAAAATCTATAGTATAATAATTGTCTTTTTCTATTAAATCACTTGTCACAAGCTCTCTTTTGTTAAAATCTACAGCATGTTTAAAATAAGCATAAGAAGGAGTTACTATAAGAATTTTTTCGTATTCATTTGTTATATAATCTACTAATTCATATAATGCAGGTATAACTCCATTACAAGTAACTAGATGCTCTTTTTCAAAGCTCCAATCGTAAAGCTTTTTACACCAACCATTAAATGCTTCATAATAAGCTGGATCAAATATCTTTGTATATCCGAATATTCTTTTATCTAGTCTTTTTCTTATAGCATCGATTATTTCAGGTGGTGTAGCAAATTCCATGTCGGCAATCCACATACGTACAAATTCATCATCTGCATATGGAAATTTCATTGTTGGTGGTGCATGGAATATGTACTCTCTAAACCCATCTGTATTCATTGCATTACTATTTCTTCTGTCTATAATTTCATCAAAATTGTATTTTCCCATTTAAAAATCCTCCTTTTAAATTAGTCTCTATATTTTCTATAGTTTTATTATTTCATAAAATTTAAATTTGCACAATTAAACGCAGTCTACTTAAAAGAAACTTTTTCCAAAAAAAGTTTCTCCTAAATAGACAAAACTATTTTTTAAAGGTAAAATTTTAATATAAAATAAAATTTTAATTATTTTCTAAAGAAAATATACTTTTACGAAACTTTTATACACATTTACAAGGAGGCATCGATATGGAAGATTTATCTAATGTAAATATAGAAATAGGCAAAAAAATCAAAAACATAAGAAAAGGAAAAAATATGACTATACAGGAGCTTGCAGATTCAATTAATAAAAGTAAATCTACAGTTTCTAAATATGAAAACGGAGATATTTCTATAGATATACAGACACTATATGAAATCAGCAATGCTCTAAATGTTCATGTTGAACAGCTTTTATATATTAGACCTAATATAGACAATATACACAACAGCAACATCGTAAATGCTTTTTTTAGAAATTCTAGCAAGTTTTACTCATATATATACGACGGTAGAAGCAATGAAATTATAAAATGTGTAATAGATATTATAGCTCATACCGAAGATTTGAGTTATAAAACTATGCTCTATATGAATGTCAAGGATTTTGACAACTATCAAAATTGTGAAAATACATATTATGGATTTACAAAACACTACGATACACTTACATCTATGATACTGCAAAATCAAGCAACACCTTTGGAGCAAATCTCTATAAATATATTGGCATCTTTTCTAGATACTGATAAAATATGGGGACTTATGTCTGGAGTTTCATTTAGACCTTTTATGCCAATTGCGCTAAAAATGCTATTTAGTAAAAAACCTTTAGAAGAAAATGATGACCTAGCGAAGGAATTAAAAATTTCAAAGGATGATATCAAGCTTATGAAGCTCTACAATATGTTTACTGTGACACAGTAAAATTTCATAAATTTTCAATCTCATATTGAAATTTACAATATTAATTGTTCTATTTTTTTATAATATAATTAAAGTAGACATAATTATATAAATTTTTGTAAAATTAGAACTTTTATATTGGGAGGATAATTTATGGAAAATAAAAATTTTAGAAAAAAATATTTCTTCTTCGACATCGACGGAACACTTGCAGTAGGTAATCCAGGAAAATATATTCCTGAATCAGCCAAAGCCGCAATTGAAAAATTAGAAAGCCAAGGACATTTTTGTGCAATCGCAACTGGAAGAAGCCAAGCTATGGCATTTGATTATTGCAATGAAATTGGATTTAAAAATATGGTAAGCGACGGCGGAAACGGTATAACTATTGACAATAAGTTAATAAAAATAGATCCTCTAGATAGAGAAAGTGTCGTTAAATTAATAAAAGAATGTGATAAAAAAGGTTTTTCTTGGGCGATTTCATACGATAACTCAAAGGTTAGATACTGTAAATCTTCTAAATTTATAGAAGATACCCAAAACGACGATTATATGGAGACAGCTGTAGATGAAGGCCTAGATATAGATAAAATAGACATTATTTACAAAGCTTATATAGCATGTACTTTAGAAAACGAGCATCAATTAGAAAATCTCCAAAACGTACCTTTCGCTCGCTATCAAAATACTTATGTTTTTGTTGAACCAGACGACAAATCTGTAGGAATAAAAAGTGTACTAGATTACTATAACGCTCCATACGAGGATGCAGTTGTATTTGGCGACGGCAAAAACGACTTAAAGATGTTCACAGATGAATGGATCTCTATCGCAATGGGAAATGCAATAGATAAGCTAAAGGAAAAAGCTACATTTGTGACAAAGGATGCAGCAGATGACGGTATAGCTTATGCTTGTAAATATTTTAATTGGATATAATAGGAACTTAATAATTTGAGATAGTAAATATTTATTAATTAATATTTTATATAAAATACAGATTGTGAGAAACTTACAGTCTGTATTTTTTTGGTTACAATTTTGTTTGTTGCTATTTAGCACTATATCGACTATGTTTTTTGTAAGGAGTATTATTTTTAAGGGGGAAAATAATCATGATGATGAAGGAATATAAAAGATGTAAATACTGTAGTATGGAAATGGATAAATCAGCAATAAAATGTCCTCACTGTAACAAAATTCAAGCTACGAAATTTTCTATTAGCGATAAATCTGAAAATTTAGTGATCGTATTGTTGATAATAGTTGCTATAATAGTCGGATTTTCATCTAAATTCTCCAATATACAAAATTCTCTAGTCTCCGTTACAAATTACTTTGAAACATCAGAAGTATTTGAAGAGTTTCAACGAATAATTGCTTTTTTTGATGATGAGGATTATGATGATGACTATGAGGACTATATAGAAGTATATGCTGAAGACTTTGTTTATGATTTTGAAAATGACTATAATGATGCATACGACTATTATTCTGATTCTACTATAGAAATGACAGGCGAAATAAAAAAAATCGAAAGTGATTCTAACGGTGTATATGTATACTTAGATACTTATGGCTCTGAATACTCAATATGTATCTGCATTTCAGCAGATGATACAGATGATGTAGATTATGTAAGTTCATTAGAGCCTGGAGATTATATAACTTATATGGGTGATTTTTATCATGATAGTTCATCTGAGTACGAAATGTATTTTATAAATGGATATATTGTATAATAAAGTCAAAAACACATAAGTTTTTCTTTAATTCTTTTTTAAATACTTTTCAAACACAAAATATGGCGAGTCATAAGACTCGCCATACCTTTATTTAAATTTATTACAATCTAAACTATTTTTCACAATTTAAATTGATTTTTAATCTAAATTCAATCCTTCAAATTATCACTAATTCAACCAATCTTATTGATTAGCTAATCTCTTATAGCTTTCTAATCTTTCGTTAGCAAGTTCTTCAGCTCTAGTGAATAATTCTTCAGCTTGTTCTGGGAATTGTTTAGCTATAGAAGCATATCTTACTTGTCCCATTATGAAATCTCTGAAGCTTTCAGTTGGTTCTTTAGAATCTAATGTGAATGGATTCTTACCTTCTGCTTTAAGTTCAGGATTATGTCTGTATAAATGCCAGTATCCGCATTTAACTGCATCAGCTTCGTTTTGGATAGATTTACCCATACCACATTTTAATCCATGGTTTATACATGGAGCGTAGCATATGATTAGAGATGGTCCATCATAAGCTTCAGCTTCAACTACAGCTTTAACGAATTGGTTATAATCAGCACCTATAGCAACTTGAGCAACATATACGTTACCATAAGATATAGCCATCATACCTAAATCTTTCTTTCTAGATCTCTTACCTGCAGCAGCGAATTTAGCCATAGCAGCAAGTGGAGTAGCTTTTGAAGATTGTCCACCAGTATTAGAGTAAACTTCTGTATCGAATACTAATACATTTATGTTTTCTCCTGAAGCTAATACATGGTCAACACCACCGTAACCGATGTCATAAGCCCAACCGTCTCCACCAAGGATCCATTGAGATCTCTTAACTAGGTAGTCTTTTCTAGATTTTATACTAGCAACTAGAGCTTTAGCTTCTTCTTTTTCTGGGTTAGCTTTTTCTAATAATTCAACAACAGCTTTAGAAGCTTCAACTGAAGCAGCACTGTCTTCTTTAGCATCTATCCAAGCGTTTAATACTTTTGCACAGTCTTCACAACCACAAACATCTATTAAAGCTTTCATATCGTCTTCAAGTTTGTCTCTCATTTGTTTAACTGCAAGTCTCATACCTAAACCATATTCAGCATTGTCTTCGAATAAAGAGTTTGCCCAAGATGGACCTTTACCTTCATGGTTGCAAGTATATGGAGTTGAAGGAGCAGAACCACCCCAAATTGATGAACAACCAGTAGCATTAGCTATCATCATTCTATCTCCAAATAATTGAGTTACTAATTTGATGTATGGAGTTTCACCACATCCACCACAAGCACCTGTGAATTCAACAAGTGGTTGTTTGAATTGGCTACCTTTTACAGTCTTATCGTTCATTAAGTTACCTTTTGGAGCAACTTTCTTAGCATCAACAGCATAAGCCCAGTTAGGAACTTGTACTTCTTGGCTTTCTAATGGTTTCATTACTAATGCTTTTTCTTTAGCTGGACAAACGTCAGCACAGTTTCCACATCCAGTACAGTCCATTATACTAACTTGCATTCTATATTTTAATCCTTTTAATTCTTTACCTTTAGCGTCAACAGCTACGAATGCTTCTGGAGCAGCAGCTACTTCTTCATCAGTTAAAAGAACTGGTCTTATACAAGCATGTGGACAAACGAATGAACATCTATTACATTGGATACAGTTATCTGGTTGCCATTCAGGAACGTTAACTGCAGTACCACGTTTTTCGTAAGCAGCTGTACCACATGGGAATGTACCATCTTCGTATCCTAAGAATGTAGATACTGGAAGGTCATTACCTTTTTGAGCTACCATTGGTCTTAATATGTTTTTGATGAATGCTGGTTCTTCAACTTCAGCTTTAGGAGCATCTACAGCTTCAGCCCAAGCAGCAGGAACATCAACTTTTACTAATGAATCTATACCAGCGTCAACAGCTTTGTAGTTCATGTTTACTATAGCTTCACCTTTTTTACCGTAAGCTTTAACTATAGATTCTTTTAAGTATTTAACAGCATCGTCTACTGGTATTATGTCAGCTAGTTTGAAGAAAGCAGCTTGACATATCATGTTTATTCTGTTTCCTAATCCTATTTCTTGTCCTAATTTAACAGCGTTTAATGTATAGAATTGTATATCGTTTTTAGCGATATATTGTTTCATTTCAGCTGGTAAATGTTCTTCTAATCCTTCAGCGTCCCATATAGTATTTAATACGAAAGTTCCGCCTTTTCTAAGTCCTTTTAATAAATCATATTTGTAAACATATGATTGGTTATGACAAGCTATATAATCAGCTTCATCTAATAAGTAAGTTGATCTGATTGGAGTATCACCAAATCTTAAGTGAGACATTGTTATACCACCAGATTTTTTAGAGTCATAATCAAAGTATGCTTGAGCATATTTATCAGTGTGGTCACCTATTATTTTTATAGCTTGTTTGTTAGCTCCAACAGTACCGTCAGATCCTAATCCCCAGAATTTACATCTTACAGTACCTTTTGCAGATATTTTTATTGGTTCTGCAGCTGGAAGTGAAGTGTTAGTTACGTCATCAACTATACCTATAGTGAATCCGTTAGCTGGTTCGTCTAATTTTAAGTTTTCAAATACTGCATGTAAGTCAGTAGGAGTAGTATCTTTAGAACCTAATCCGTATCTACCACCAACTATAACTGGAGCATTTTCAACACCTTTGTAGATGTTGCATATATCTAAGTATAATGGTTCTCCTAATGAACCTGGTTCTTTAGTTCTATCTAAAACTGCTATTTTTTCTACAGTTTTTGGCATAGCAGCTAAGAAATGTTTTGCAGAGAATGGTCTGTAAAGGTGAACTTTAACAACCCCTAATTTTTCTCCTCTAGCATTTAAGTAGTCTATTGTTTCTTCTAAAGCTTCTGTAACAGAACCCATAGCAACTACTACATGTTTAGCATCTTCTGCACCATAGTAATCGAATAAGCTATGTTTTCTTCCTGTTAATTCACTAACTTTAGCCATGTTCTTTTCTACTATGTCTATCATATTGTCATAGTATTTATTAGAAACTTCTCTTGTTTGGAAGTAAATATCTGGGTTTTGAGCAGTACCACGAGTAACTGGGTGGTTTGGAGATAATGCTTTATCTCTGAATGCTTGAACAGCATCCATATCTATTAATTGTGCATATTCTTCATTTTCCATTAATTCAACTTTTTGTATTTCGTGTGAAGTTCTGAATCCATCGAAGAAATGTAAGAATGGTAAAGAACCTTCTATTGCAGACATATGAGCTACTGGAGCTATATCAGCAACTTCTTGAACAGATCCTGAACATAATAAACATGCACCAGTTTGTCTACAAGCCATAACGTCTTGATGGTCACCGAATATTGATAAAGCTTGAGATGCTATTGCACGAGCTGTAACGTGGAATACACCTGGTAATAATTCACCTGCAACTTTATACATATTAGGTATCATTAATAATAGCCCTTGAGATGCAGTAAATGTTGAAGTTAAAGCACCTGCTTGTAATGATCCGTGGAATGCACCAGCAGCACCTGCTTCTGATTGCATTTCAACAACTTTAACTTGTTGTCCGAATACATTTTTTCTTCCTTGAGAAGCCCATTCATCAACTAATTCAGCCATAGTTGAAGAAGGAGTTATTGGATATATAGCAGCAACATCAGTGAATGCATAAGCAACATGAGCAGCAGCTGTATTTCCATCTACAGTTTTCATAAATTTAGCCATTTTATTACTTCCTCCTTGTAAATAAGTAAATATTATTAATTAAAAAATAAAGTTTGCTATTATAATACTGTCTATTTTTTAACAAAATGTTTACATACTAAACATTACTTATAAATTTCTACATTAATTGTCAAATTCCTTCTAAATTTTTAAACAAATTAAAAATTTAAGTTTTTTTATTAAATACTTGTCTTTATATGTTATTTTTTGTTATTTATCTGATTTAGTTTTCAAAAATAAAGAATCGAATTATTTTTTTACCCATATTATATTTTTTTTATAAATTAAATAAATCAAATAATATACGCAATAAATAGATAATTAACAATTGTCTAAACATAACAAATAATTAATTTACATTTCCGCTGCTTTTTAATTTATTAAGTAATTTTTATTATTTATGCTTTAATTTATTAGCATTTTTAATAAACATTTTTTGGAAATCTAAACTCGATTGCCATATATTATGTTAGCACAGATAATGAAATTTTTAAAGTATTTGCTATTGCTCCTTGGGCATTTATAGGCTTTGA
>NZ_JBJDXL010000047.1:0-7624 GCF_051866655.1 Intestinibacter sp. | reverse complement strand
AGAGCATCTAAAGGATTTAAAGGATAGAAATATTATTTTTAATTTGGCTATAATATTTAACGATAGAAACACCTATTATGAAGAATATAAAGAGCTTTTTATGAAATATTTATGTGTTATAAATTTCTAACGATGAATAAAAATGCGATAAATGGGAGAGAATATTTTTATAAGATGTATAGCGTGAAGGCTATTGTCTTTATAAAGATATTCTTTTTTTGTTGCTAAAATCGAATGAGGGTCTAATTTTATGAATTGTAACTGGAAATCTAAGAATGGTAAAGTCTGCAATAGATATGCGAGGTCTGGATGTTTTTGCATTTTTCATAAGAAAAATAAAACTAAAAGAGAAAATATACTTTTTAAACACTATTTGAAAAAGGAAAGGATTGAGGAGTTTACAGGATTTTTATTTGAGGATGATTTTGTGATTAAGGATTTAGTAGACTACGATTACAATTATTTGAGGTTTGAGGAGTGTATTTTTTATAAAAAAGTAGATTTTTCAAATTTTATATTTAGAGAAAAAGTCGAAATTTTAAACTGCAGATTTTTAGATCAAGTATTATTTTCTAGTTCAGAGTTTAATGCTGATTTAATTATTAAAAAAAATTATTTTAATCAAAATACAATAGATAATAAAATATTTAAGCACACGAGCATAAACAGCCAAAACTTTGAATTAATTGGAAATATAAATTTTCCTAGGCTAGATGGTATAGTATTTTCTAAAGAAAGTAAATTTATTTTGAGAGATTGTCAATACAATAGCGATTATAGCTATATAGGCAAGGTCAATTATACAATAGCTCAGATACAAGCTGAAAGAATTCACGATACTAAAAATATAGGATATTATACCTATTACGAGAGAAAGTACAGCAATAATAATATCAATAGAAATGATTTTAGAAGCTATTCTGAATATTTACTATCTAAAATATTAAACTATATAGCTAGAGAATTCATGGGATATGGAGAGCATTTGAGTAAGTTGTTTTTTTATATTATATCTATAATAAGTGTATTTGCAATTTTATATATGATTATAGGTGTTACTAATTCATCAGGAGATATTGTAAGATTTGAATTCGAAAATATAAAAAATTATTCAGCATTCGATGTACTCAAGCTCTATATAGAGTTTTGGTATTTTTCTCTTGTAACCTTTTCTACTGTTGGATTTGGAGATATGGCAATAAATGGAGTTATAGGTAAGATATTAGTTTGTATAGAGGTTTTTATTGGAATTACTGTGCAGAGTACATGGGCAGCTCTTATAATGAGGAGAATGTTCAGATAAGTTAATAATTACTAGTTTTAAAAATATTCTCTTGTGAAAAAATAAGAGAGTATTCATTATTACTGGGAAGGTGACAGCTTTGAAAAGTTTTATTTCAAAAATATTATTGATATCTATAATTTTGAATGTTTTTACATTTAATTATTGTCTAGCTTATGATGATGTAGATAAATATTCAAAGGGATCTATATTGATAGACCAACTGACAAATAGGACACTATATGAGAAAAATCCTGATAAAAAGATGCCCTTAGCTAGCTTAAGTAAGATGATGACTTTTTTAATAGCTATAGAATCAATCGAGGAGGGCAAAGTAAAAGAAGACGATTTAGTAGAAATAGATAAAGAAATTGCAAAGGTTAGAGGTTCTTCCTATAAGTTGAAGGAGGGAGAAAAGGTGCCTTTAATAGAGCTTATGAATGGCCTTATGATTGTATCTGGAAACGATGCAGCTGTAGCAATTGCAAAATATATAGGAGGTAGTGTAGATAATTTTGTAGACATTATGAATAAAAGGACCAAAAAGCTAGGCATGAAAAATACGACCTTTGTAAATCCGAATGGACTTCCGATTTATAGCTTAAAGGATCCAAAGAGACCACCTATGGAAAATATATCTACAGCAAGAGATATAGCTATATTGGCCAAGTATATGTTTGATAATTACGAAAAGCAAGTGACATCTATAACAGACAAGGAGGTTTATTCTTATCCCAAAAGAGGATTTTGCAAAAACAATACAAATGTATTGCTCCAATTATTACCAGATGTAGATGGTGTTAAAACAGGCTATACGGGAAATGCAGGTTATTGTTTATGCTTTTCTATGAAGGTTCATAAAGATCAAGAAAAAAACGATGTGGATAATAGATTAATAGGAGTTGTATTGGGAGCTAATCACAAGGACAAAAGGACGAAATCTTCATTATCTATACTGAAATATGGAAAAGAAAATTTTTACACAAAAAATGTAGTTAAAAAAGACGAGTTAATAGGTAAAAAATATATATATGGAATAGAAGAGCTAGAGGTATGCTTAAAATCCAGTCAGGACTTATATATGATATCTAGAGAAGATGAAGACATAAAAAGCGAAGTAACTATAAAAGAAATAACATATCCTGTAAAAAAAGGCGAGATTTTGGGAATTATAAAATATTATGACTCTGCTGGAAATGAATTAGGTAGACTAAATATAGTCAGTGGGAATAGCATAGATAATGTTTCTTTTAAGACAAAGTTGAAAATACTTTTAAATAAACAGTAATTGTAAAACTAATATTATAATATTATGGCGATAAGTAAAGCATAAGTGCTTTTTATTGAGCTTAAAGTCGAAATATAAATAATAAAAAATATATTGAATTAAAATTATTGAAATTTGTTTTTTCCTATGATATACTACAAAAGGTGAAAAAATAAAAATAAAAAAATACACACGAAAATGGGATCCTTAAAAGGTGCCAAAGATGGTCGATTAGGGAGTTGAACATTTCGGAGGTATAAAACCAGGAGGTAAAAATGGCAGTAATATCAATGAAACAATTATTAGAAGCTGGTGTTCACTTCGGACATCAAACAAGAAGATGGAACCCTAAAATGGCTAAATACATCTTCACAGAAAGAAACGGAATCTATATAATAGATTTACAAAAAACAGTTAAAAAAGTTGAAGAAGCTTACAACTTCATGAAAGAAGTAGCTGAAACTGGAAAACCAGTTTTATTCGTAGGAACTAAAAAACAAGCTCAAGAAGCTATAAAAGAAGAAGCTGAAAGATGCGGAATGTTCTACGTAAATGAAAGATGGTTAGGTGGTATGTTAACAAACTACAAAACTATCCAAACTAGAATCAAAAAATTAAGAGAATTAGAAAAAATGGAAGAAGATGGAACTTTTGATGTTCTTCCTAAAAAAGAAGTTATAAAATTAAATGCTTTAAAAGAAAAATTACAAAAGAACTTAAACGGTATAAAAGATATGCCTGAATTACCAGGTGCTATATTTATAGTTGACCCAAGAAAAGAAAATATAGCTATACAAGAAGCAGCTAGATTAGGTATACCAGTAGTTGGTATAGTTGATACTAACTGTGACCCAGATGAATTAGATTACCCAATCCCAGGTAATGACGACGCTATAAGAGCTGTAAAATTAATAACTGGAGCAATGGCTACTGCAATAATCGAAGGAAGACAAGGTGCAGAAGAAGAAGTTGCTGAAGAAGAAGTAGAAGAAGTACAAGAATAATCTTTTTAAGTAATTTTATTTAAACTTTGAAATTAAGAGAAATTGTATTTATAAATACAATTTCTCAGCTATGATAAAACTGAATGGTAAGGTTTCTCCTTGCCATTTTTAAAATAATAGGAGGAATTATAATTATGGCTAACGTAACTGCTAAGATGGTTAAAGAATTAAGAGATAGTACTGGAGCAGGAATGCTTGATTGTAAAAAAGCTTTAGTAGAAGCTGATGGAGATATGGATAAAGCTATCGATATATTAAGAGAAAAAGGTTTATCTAAAGCTGCTAAGAAAGCTGATAGAATAGCTGCTGAAGGTTTAGTAGCAATAAAAATAAGTGATGATAATACAAAAGCTACAGTAGTAGAAGTAAACTCAGAAACTGACTTCGTTGCTAAAAACGAAGATTTCAAAGCTTTCGTAAGTGATGCTGCTGATATGGCATTAAATACTACTGCTACAACTATAGAAGCTTTATTAGAAGAAAAACATGCTGAAGGAAAAGCATTAAAAGAAGTATTAAACGATAGAATAGCTACAATAGGAGAAAAATTAGACTTCAGAAGATTTGAAACTATAGCTTCAGAAGGACAAATAGCTGGATACATACATGGTGCTGGTAAAATAGGTGTTTTAGTTGAATTAGTAACTGAATCTAGAGATGAAAAAGTATTAACATTAGGAAAAGATATAGCAATGCAAGTTGCAGCTATGAATCCTAAATATGTATCAAGAGATGATGTTGATGCTGAATACTTAGCTCATGAAACAGAAGTTTTAACTGCACAAGCATTAAACGAAGGAAAACCTGCTAACATAGTAGAAAAAATGATAAAAGGTAGATTAGAAAAAGAATTAAAAGAAGTTTGCTTATTAGAACAAACTTTTGTTAAAGATTCTGATTATACAATAAAAAAATTAGTTGCTGAAGTAGCTAAAAACCTTGGTAGTGATATAAAAGTTGGTAAAGTAGTAAGATTCGAAGTTGGCGAAGGTATAGAAAAGAGAGAAGAAAACTTTGCAGAAGAAGTTGCTAAGCAACTTAAATAATCGACGACCACAAGAGAACACTTACGTGTTCTCTTTTTTATAATGCATAGGAAATTATACTCCTTTAAAAAATGCATACAAATATAATTTCCGTCATGCATTTCAAGAAAATCTACATTATATATCTTTAAGATAAAGATTTTCTTATAATAAATAATAATTAAGAATAATATACGTTAGGAGGATTTCTATGGATAAGCCAAAATACAAGAGAGTATTATTAAAACTAAGTGGAGAAGCTTTAGCTGGAGATAAGGGTACTGGAATAAACAACGATGTTGTAAATGAAATCGCAGTAGCTATTAAAAAGGTTCAAGAAATAGGCGTTGAAGTCGCAGTAGTTGTCGGGGGTGGAAATTTCTGGAGAGGTAGAACTTCAGAAGGAATGGACAGAACTACAGCAGACTACATAGGAATGTTAGCAACAGTGATGAATGCATTAGCATTACAAGCTGCTTTAGAAAATATAGATGTACCTACTAGAGTTCAAACAGGTATCGAAATGAGACAAATAGCAGAACCTTATATCAGAAGAAGAGCAGTTAGACATTTAGAAAAAGAAAGAGTTGTAATATTTGGGTCAGGAACTGGAAATCCATACTTCTCAACAGATACAGCAGCAGCACTAAGAGCAGCAGAAATGGAAGCAGAAGTTATATTATTAGCTAAAAACGTAGATGGCGTATACGATAAAGATCCAAAGGTATACGATGATGCAAAAATGTTTGAAAAATTAACTTATCTTGATGTTATACAAAGAGAACTTAAGGTTATGGACTCAACAGCTACATCTTTATGTATGGATAATAAAATTCCAATAAAGGTATTTGAGCTTACAACGGAGAATATATTAAGAGCAGTATATGGTGAAAACATAGGTACAACTGTAGAATAATTATTAGATTAATTAGGAGGAACAAACATGAAAGAATTACAAAACAAATTACAAACAAAAATGGATAAGACAATAGAAGCTCTTAAATATGAATTTTCAACAATAAGAGCAGGTAGAGCAAATGCACAAATGCTAGACAAAATAAGAGTAGATTACTATGGAACTCCAACACCAATAAACCAAGTAGGATCTATATCTGTTCCTGAACCAAGAACTCTTCTTATCAACCCTTGGGATAAAAGTGCTATGAAAGAAATAGAAAAAGCAATAAGAAATTCAGATTTAGGACTTAATCCTACAAATGATGGAGAAGTTATAAGATTAAATGTACCTGCATTAACTGAAGAAAGAAGAAAAGAATTAACTAAAAAAGCTAAAAAAGCTGCTGAAGAATTCAAAGTTAGAATCAGAAATGAAAGAAGAGATGCTAACGATAAGCTTAAAAAAATGCAAAAAGACGGAGAAATCACAGAAGACGAATTAAAGAAGGGTCAAAATGACGTACAAAAATTAACTGACAAATATGTAAAAGAAATAGATGCTTTATTAGAAGTAAAAGAAAAAGACATAATGGCGGTATAATTTTGAAAGAGTACAATAGACTTTTAGGTCTTCATTTAGATGATGTAAAAAAATTTTTTGATGATAGAAATGTTGAATATACTATTACAGAAATTCGAGGAAGAAAAGACAAGGATAAGCTTATAATTCCAAGAGTTATAAAAATATCTCAAAATAGAAATAGTATAGAATTAATTGTAACTTATTTTTCTGACTCCTTATCATAGGAGTCAGAAATTGTATTGGAGAGAAAATATGGACAATATGTTTTTTGATATAGATATGGACAAAATGCCCGAACATATCGCCATTATTATGGACGGAAATGGAAGATGGGCAAAGAAAAGATTTTTACCTAGAACAGCTGGTCACAAGGCTGGTGTAGAAACTGTCAGAACTGTTATTAGAGAGTGCAGAAGATTAGGAATTAAATACGTCACTCTATACACTTTTTCTACAGAAAATTGGAAAAGACCTGCTCTAGAAGTAGAAACTTTGATGACTTTATTGCAAACTTATTTGAAAAATGAAGTGGAAGAATTAAATAGAAATAATGTAAAATTAACAGCTATTGGAGATATAGAAAAATTGCCAAAGGCTTGCTTAGACGAACTAAAAAAAGCTATGGAATTAACTAAAAATAACGACGGGCCTAATTTAAATTTAGCTTTAAATTATGGAGGCCGATACGATATCACAGCTGCAGTTAAACAAATTTCTAAAGATATTGAAAATAAAAAGTTAAATTCTGAAGATATTACAGAAGAAACTATAAAAAATTATCTAAGTACTAAGTCAATTCCAGATCCAGATTTAGTTATAAGAACGAGTGGAGAACAAAGATTGAGCAATTTCTTACTTTGGGAGCTAGCTTATGCTGAATTGTATTTTACTGATGTATATTGGCCAGACTTTGACGAAAAAGAGCTTCAAAAGGCTATATACGCATATCAAAATAGAGATAGAAGATTTGGTGGACTTAAGTAAGGAGTGCATTTATGAAAACCAGAATTATAGCGGGATTAGCTTTAGTTCCATTGTTGCTATTAGTTATTTTAGGAGGGATACCTCTTTATGTAGGTGAATTTGTAATCGTTGCAATAGCTATCAATGAATTTTACAAGGCATTTAAAGAAAAAGAAATAAATCCTATATTTAGCTTAGGATATGTATTTGCTTTTTATTTATTTATAAAAAATTGTTTTAGCTTAGAGATGAACTGTACTTATATAGTGATATTCATTTTATTCATATGTTCTATTATACCTATGCTACAGTGTAAAAAAAATATTATGGATATAATAGTTACATTCTTTGGAATATTTTATGTAGAGATATTGCTAGATTTTATAGTTCTTATAATAAATAATTTCCCTGATGGTCATAAATTAGTATGGCTAGTATTTATAATAGCATTTATGACTGATACATTTGCGTATTTTTCAGGTTATTTATTTGGAAAACATAAATTGATACCAAATGTAAGCCCCAAAAAGACAATAGAAGGAAGTATAGGCGGTATACTTGGAAGTACAATATGCTGCTTGATATTTGGATATATATTTAATT
>NZ_JBJDXL010000046.1:0-7636 GCF_051866655.1 Intestinibacter sp. | reverse complement strand
ATTTAGGGCATTTAAGACCTTTTTTAAATCTTCCTTCTAAAATCTTGTTTTTTCCGTCTGTTTCATCATAAAATCCTAAATTATATAAATTTTTTAATTTTTGTTGAGCTAATGCTATAAAAGAACTCATTTCCTCTATATCTAAAGTATCTACTATCGATCTAATTCTTTTAGAACTAAATATATTTGAATGTTCTTGTCGAAACATAATGCACCTCTTTCTGATTTAGATTATCTACAATAAAAATCCCTCATCTTGAATATTTTTACTTTTATATAAATTCTTGGTTATATTATGTCCCAACAAAATTTATTTCATACATAATCTCACAAAATGCTTTAACATATTTACAATAGCTCTAGATCTAGTATATATAGCAATAATTCAAGAGTATTTAATTACAAAATAAAAAAGCAATTTACTAATTTGTACTAAAACTCATTAGTAAATTGCTTTTTTCTATTTCATATTAAATCTATGTACTCTAAACTTGCTGCCGTCTAGATGCAAGCCTTCTATTTCTCTATTTTTAGTAACTACGAAATATCTATTGTATAAATCATCTCTGACTTCATCCTCTAGAGCTTCTATTAAAAATACTTCATCTAAATAAAGCGGAACTCTACCTAAAAATGCCACAAAATGTATCAAGTCATGATCGCAATACCCTTTGATTAAAATATCATCTAAAACCTCTCTGACGCTGTACTTATCATGTATATTTACCTCGTCTAGCGGCTTATCTACATTTACGAAAACTCCATTTTCCATAGCTTCTACTTCGAATTTTTCATCCTCTAGTTGACATTTATCTACTTGCTCAAATAAATCCTTTGGTATATAATTTATCCCCTCCACGCCGCTCAAAAATCCATATCTGTGGTGATTTACTGGGGCTTCTTCATCGTCGTGCTCAATAATCTCTATCTCAAATAAATTAAAATAATCTGTCTTTAAGATTTTGTCAGATATAAATATATTGGCGCATAGAGATTTTAAAATTCCTCCTGCTTTTTTTACAAAGTCCTTTAAATAATTTGTAAAGTACTCAAAATCATATCCCAATATACACCCGCTTATATTAAAGCTCAAAGATCCAAAATACCCGAAATCGTCGTCTATTTCCTGATCCTTTTTTATATAATCACAGCTGAAATTAAGACCTATATCCTGAGGTGCAGGCTCTCCTAAATAATCGACCTTATCGCTGTCTATATTTCTCAATATGTAATCCTTTATGCTCTCTGTATCTTCTAAGTCAAAACCTAGCTTAGGAGCCTCCATAACCCATTCATCCATAAACATTCTGCTTGATATGAGATTTCTATAATCAAATCTGCTTGAAATCTTGTCGCTCTTTAGTATTCCATCGTACAGCAAGCTAATTCTTCTACTTGCATTATCAGATACATTTGTGAGTTTCTTGTGAAGAGCTTTGACTGTGATCTCTTCATCGTCAAATTCCATATCAAATACAAAATCCTCTTCAAACTTTTCTACTAAATCCGATTCTATCAATTTCAAAAATCTCAATATATCGTCTAATTTTTCATTTTTAAAATTTAAATAAAGACATAAATTTCTACAATCTATCTTTTGGCTTTCAGAAAACACACCTGATTTTTTATATTCCATATTATTATCCCCTTTTTGCGTTATATAAAGCTTTCTTAAATCTATTTATCGTAATTTCTAGCATATTTTTCAAATGCTTCTATATAATTTTTATTATTTCTTCTCTTAACCGCATACTGGTGAAGCTCTATAGTGATTTTGCCGTCATCATCTCTTACAAAATGATATAAAATTCTAAGCTGAGTATTATCAGCATACCTAAATTTATAAGTGTAGAAATTATTTTCAAACACATCGTACTTTATAGCCTCATTGTTAAATATTTTCTCAAAGGGCTGGCCATTTTCCTCAAACTGCATTATAATTTCACACAATTTATGCAAAGCCTTGTATATAGCCTCCTTTGTCTTCTCATTTTCTTTATTGAATTTTTTATTATTTATACTTATACAAATCTTGTCGCTCATAAAATATACCACCTATAATCTTATCGTATCTATTTTTTATTATTTAAATTCAAAACAATATATTTATTTTAACACATTTATTTTCTTTTTACTTGTTTTATGATAAAATAATTAATATGTTTTATTTTGCCTTTAAAATTTAGCTCTCGCGTCTAAATTTTTAATATAAAAATGGGTAAAATAAATTACAACTAAATATCTATTAAAATTAGGAGGATTAACATGGGTTTAAAAGACAAATTTGCCGAATCATATGCTAGATCAAAAACTATGAGCGGACCAGAGAAAAAAGCAAATGAAATTATGGGTAAATTATTAATGAAAAAAGCAATTATACCTATAGTGGCTATGATTATTTTAATAATAGCTGGAGCTATGTTACATATTAACGGATGGATCATTCTTGCAATAAATTTAGCTATATGTGTTGGTACTTTCTTCTATATTAGAAGTCAAGCTAAAGAATTCCAAAACTTTACACCTTATGTAGGTAATTTAATAAGCCTAGAACAAAAAGGTAAAAAAGAATACGTTGCAATATTAAAACAAGGTAAAAAGCCTATAAAATTAAAAATAACTTATGGTGCAGAGGATTTACAACATATCAAGAAAAATCAACTAATCCAAATAAGCTACAACCCAAAATATCAAATTGCAATATTAGTTACTAGATAGTATCTCAGGGGATGTCGCAAGTAAATTGCGGTCATCCCTTTTTAATTTTTATTATTGTTTTTTATACACAAATTCTCTATATATTTTAAGTGCATTGGCTAGCTGATCTGGACAAGAGCTTCCTTTAGATCTGCACGGGATTTGCTCTAATGTATCTATTATATAATCTATATTTTTACCCTTTACTAAATTTTTAATAGCTATCAAAGCCCCCTCACATCCGCCTTCAAAAACTACATCTAATAATACATCATCCTCGATATCCATCAAAATCGATTTTGCACATACACCTTTTGTATAATACCTATACATATTTGTTCCCTCCTATACTTTTATTAGTTTCCTATACGATATAAATTTATGATAAAATACTTTTATTGATGTTATGATTTCATTATATTTTTTAAATAAAATGCGTATACATAAGTATGTATTTGTTAATAATGCATAGATAACATACAGATTAGGAGAAGCTTATGAAAGAAAAATACGATATACTTGAATTTTACTTCAGGATTTTGACAGTTTTATTTTGGGGTATTTTATTGTTTAACTGGATTTTTATACCAAATAACACTATAAACCGCTATATATTCAGTATTTACTCGCTTTTTTCTCTAGTGTATTTGCTTTTAATTATTGCAGATAATATAAAATTCGTTCACAAAGATTACATAGATTTTTTGTATAAATTTATATCTATTATGACCTTTATTATCTCTGAATTTTATTTTTTACTATTTTCTAATAATATTAAATTGCTTTTACTAAAATCTCTTATAAATTCACTGTACTTTTATATATCGTGCAAAAAAGTATTTACATCTAAGGACGAAGACGGTGTGGTAGGTATTATATCTTCAATATTAATATTTATATTTGCTACATGCTATTAAAATCTTATATACTATTTAAGGAAAATATTAGACATATTAATATTTTTTTGTTATCATGTATAATGAAGTTAATTTAACAAGCAAATGAAATTAAATTAATTAAATAAAATAGGAAAAAGGAGTAAACAACTTATGGAAAAGAAAATATTAGCTAAAGTTGGAGATAAAGAAATCTCTAATCTTGACATTGATAGTGCTATACAAGGTTTAGATCCTTATCAAGCACAACAATTCCAAACTGAAGAAGGAAGAAAATACGTATTAGAAGACTTAGTAAATCAAGAGCTTTTATACATGTATGCTAAAGACAACAAAATAGACCAAGATGAAGCTTTCAGAAAAGAAATGGCAGAAATAGAAAAAAATGTATTAAAACAATACGTAATAAACCAAATATTAACTAGCGTACAAGTAACTGACGACGAAAAGAGAACTTTCTTCGAAGCTAACAAAGCTAACTTCTCTAACCCACCAACTGCTAATGCTAAACATATATTAGTAGATACTGAAGAAAAAGCTAACGAAATATTAGCTCAAATAAAATCTGGAGAAGTAACTTTCGAAGATGCTGCTAGAGCTCATTCTACTTGCCCATCTAAAGATCAAGGTGGAGATTTAGGTACTTTCGGTAAAGGACAAATGGTTCCAGAATTTGAAGCAGCTACTTTCGCTATGGAAGTTGGAGATATAAGCGAACCTGTTAAAACTCAATTTGGTTACCATATAATCAAATTAGAAGATAAAAGCGAAGAAAGTATACCAGCTTTCGAAGAAGTAGCAGACAAAGTAGAAAAAACTTTAATGTTCCAAAAACAAGGTGAAGTTTACCAAGCTAAATTAAACGAAGTTAAAGCTAAATTCGGAGATTTAGTATCTTATATGTAATATAAAATATAAAAGTACAAAAATATAAAAAAGCTTGTCTAGATTCAGGACAAGCTTTTCTTTTTGCATATACTTCACAGACTAACATTTTATAATTTACATATATCTGTTGTTACTGCTTCTATTTAGTTTTAAGTATTTATTGCTATTATAAATTATGTAAATAATTTTCTGCTTTTGTATTTCTTAGTCATTATGTTATATTCTACTTCAGTTATACCTTCGATTTTGTAAATTTCTTCAAAGATAAATTTTTGCAAATTATCAAAATCTTCAATAAAGGCATGTGCTTGTAATTCGTTTTTTCCTGTCATAGCGTATACACATTCTATTTTAGGATGTTTTGCAAGCTCATTTGCAACGTCGTCTAGTTTACTAGGTGCTGCCTTAATTTGTAAAAATACAGGAGTATCTAAGCCAACTTTTTTTGAGTTTAATTGAACTGTAAATCTTTCAATTATGCCTTCTTCAAGCATTTTCATAACTCTTTCTCTTACTGCCATACGTGATAAATGTACTTCTCTAGCAATTTCAGCATAAGAAATTCTGCTATCGTTTGCTAATAATTTAAGGATTCTTATATCTGTCTTGTCCAGATGAATTCCTAATTTGTCAAACTCTAAAGAATCTTCTCTCATAAATATACCTCCTATTCAATAATTGTATGGAAATCACTTTATCTTAAATATCAAAATAATACAATTTCCTATTTAATGTTGTAAAATTAATATTGTAAAAATGATACACTCTTATGATTAAATTATAACAGTTACTCTATAGTAAGGTATATAAAAACTTGTTATTAATAGAGAATTTTTTTTATTTTTTCATTTCTTGATAGCAATACTCTACAATCGTTCTTCTTTTTACCATTCCGATAAATGTTTCTGTATCATCTATCACAGGAACGAAATTTTGAGTAATCGCCTTTGATATTAATAACTCCATATTTGCACTTATTGGTACAGGAGTATTGTTTTTTCTTCTTGGAATATCTATCACAGGCATATTTTCTATATCATCTATGCTAATTTCTTTCTTTTGTATAAGCTCCTTTAATGTCCACAAGAAATCTCCTTCTGTTATTGTCCCCACATATTTCCCATCTTTTGTCAATATAGGAATAGATGAATATCTATGGTACTCCATTTTTTCTAAAGTTTGTCTAATAGTAAAATCTTCATATATATATGCGACTTCACTTTTTGGTGTTAGAAAAAATAATATATTCACGTCTATATTCCACCTCCATAATAATTACCAAAAAAATTTATATTTTTTTATTTATAAACTATCTCATATTATTTTAACATAGTTGTATACTTATTTACACATAAAATTAACATTCTAAATAAGTCTTAATACTTATTACGCAAAAAAAAAGCCACCTAAGCGGCCTTTTTTCATATGACTAACGTTACTAATATATATGAATTTTCATTGTAATCTCGATTATAATCTCACTACGTTTGCAGCTTGAGGTCCTTTAGCACCTTCAACTACTTCAAATTCAACGTTTTGTCCTTCTTCTAAAGTTTTGTATCCTTCACCTTGTATAGCTGAGAAATGTACGAAAACATCTCCTTCACCTTCTACAGATATAAATCCAAAACCTTTTTCATTATTAAACCATTTTACTACACCTGTTTTCATTAATAAATCCTCCTAAAAACACACTTAATTGGCCATTAAATATAGCCTTATATCTAATTTATCATATATAATTATATTTGTCAATTAAATTTAATTTTATACTTATTTTTTTAAATTTCTAAAATATATGCTTTTTAAATAATTTATATACATTAATAATAGACTTTAATTATATGAAATCTTATAGATTTGTCGCTCCAGCCCAAGTCCCAAGGCACCAACAGTCTATCTGTATTGTGGCAGGTTACTAATGGATATCCCTTTGAATCAAGCCCTGTAACAGTCGATACATGCGTTATTCTACCGTTTTTTTCATATCCTACTATATCTCCAGGTCTCAATTTATAGGCCTCCTTATATACCTCTTGATAAGTACCCTTTGCTATATAATCTCCTCTACCACTGTTTATCAAGTAATTTTTAAATCCCTGAGCATTTACCCATGCCTTTGTCGCCTGGCCCTTTTCGTAATTCCAAGTTGTGTTTTTGGAAAAAAGACCACTTTCAAACATTATTTGTGATGCAAAGTTAGCACAATCGCCTCCATCTGAGTTGAAATCCTTGTAATTTGGATTTATAAGGTAAATCCTGCCCGGTTCATTAGTAGCAGCACCACAGTACCTATGTGCATATTCTATAGCTTTTTTTTGTGTATCATTTAAATTTAATTGTACAGCATTTTGAGATATTATGAAGCTTTTTATTTCCTTTGAATTTATATGCTCTAAATTCAGCGAATCGGCAAATGGATCGCTGTACCACTCTTTAGTTATTATATACTTGTCGTCCTTCTCCCTGACATGTAGGTAATGCTGAGTTCCTATTTGAAATTCATTTTGAACATCGGGTTCGTTTTCGTAGTGGTATTTATAATTTGTGCAAACTGTACATATTATACCGTATAAATTTTGTTCTCTCTCCCTTATTTTATTTATCTTGACATTTGCATCTATATTGTCAAATACTACTCCCTGCTTATCCGACCAATTCTTTAGGTACTGCATCTTTTTTATCTCATGTTCATAAGCCCAAAGTCCGAACTTTATATCTGTATCGTAAATGCCCTTTAATATTTCTTCATTGTGTTCCATAATAGCTTTATTTCTGTAATCAAATAAATTTTTTAGATATAATTCGTACTGCTTACTTATATCTATCTCCTTTTTTTGTTCGTTTTCTTGATTGTTTTCTTCTATATTATATATATATCCTTTATTGTTTTCGTGCGCATATATATTAGATCCTACCATTGTCAAAATTAAACTAAATATAATTAGCACCTTAAAACAGCTACCTCGCACAAACGTCACCTCCATCAGAATAATCTGATTAACCATTTCTATAATTATTATAATTTTTATTAGTATATCCAAAATATTAAACAATAATTATCCAATGTTATTTACATATTTTTCTATTTAATTGTACTAATACAAATTTTGTTTTATAAAATTTACAAATAAGTCTACTCATACAAGTATATT
>NZ_JBJDXL010000045.1:0-1754 GCF_051866655.1 Intestinibacter sp. | reverse complement strand
AAATAGACGGTAAAAAAACTGTTGAGGAGATAGGCAAAAACTTAGAAGAAGAATACGGGGAGAATACTCATCCTCTTTATGAAAGACTTCTAATGTATTTAAATCATATACATGTTAATTGTAATTATATAGAGAGAGTTAATTAAATAATATGATAGGAAGTGTTTAAAAATAGAGTAAAATCTATTTTGTATTCACTTCCTTTTTTATATTTATAATATACATAAATAACTATCCATTTATTGATTCACAAATTTGGGTATACTATACTAATTGGTATAATAAATAAAATAAGGAGTTGACTTTTAAATGAAAAACATATTAGAAGGATTAGAGCCTCAATCTGTTTTAAATTATTTTGAACAAATATCACAAATTCCTAGAGGCTCTGGAAACGAAAAAGCTATCAGCGATTATCTATGTAACTTTGCAAAGGAATTAAATCTAGAATACATACAAGATAAACACCTAAATGTTATCATCAAGAAAAAAGCAACTGAAGGATACGAAAACTGTCCTGGTGTAATACTTCAAGGGCATATGGATATGGTCTGCGAAAAAAACAAAGCTTCTAACCACGACTTTTTAAACGATCCTATCCAATTGAGAGTTGACGGTGATATGATTTATGCAACTGATACTACTTTAGGTGCAGACGATGGTATAGCAGTAGCTTATGCTATGGCTATTCTTGCTTCTGATGATATAAAGCATCCAGCCTTAGAAGTACTTATAACTACTGATGAAGAAGTAGGTATGACTGGCGCTATAAATTTAGATGCTAGTAATTTAAATGGAAAATACATGATAAATATAGATTCTGAAGAAGAAGGATTTATATTAGTAGGCTGTGCTGGTGGTAATAGAAACTGCATTAGTTTACCACTTGAATTTACTAATTCTAATAAACAAGGTATCCTAATAGAACTAAAAGGGCTTTTAGGAGGACACTCTGGCTCTGAAATAGATAAAAACCATGCTAACTCAAATAAATTAATCGGTAGAATTTTAAATTTATTAGATGTAGATTACGATTTAGTTAGTATAAATGGTGGTTTAAAACAAAATGCTATTCCTCGTGAATGCGACGCGGTTGTAGCTGTCGACAAAAAAGATATAGACGAATTTAAATCTCAAATATCTGATATACAAAAGATATTCAACCACGAATACCAAGTATCAGACCCTGATATAAAAATAGAAATAGGTGAAGCTTCTTTCGATAAAGTAGTGACTGATGATTGCAAAGATAAAATTATAAAAATATTAAATCTAATCCCTAATGGAGTTCAAACAATGTGTGCCGATATTCCTGGATTAGTTGAAAGCTCTACAAATATAGGCGTAGTAACAACAAAAGAAAATGCTATGCTATTTGAAAACGCAACAAGAAGCTCTATAGGAACTAGAAGAGAAGATCTAAATTACAAGATAAAATTACTAGCAGACTGTGTAGGTGCTGACTACGAAGAAACTGATCCATATCCAGAATGGGAAAGAGCTATTGATTCTAAATTAGAAAAAATCAGCTTAGAAACATATAAAAACTTAACTGGTAAAGAAGCTCAAATCATAACAATCCACGCTGGACTTGAATGTGGATTATTCCTACAAAAAATGGAGGGTTGTGAAGCAATCTCAATAGGTCCTAATACTTACGATGTCCATACTCCAAATGAACATATAAGTATTTCTTCTATACAAAATGTATGGGATTATTTGATAGCTTTACTTGAAAATATGAATCAATATTA
>NZ_JBJDXL010000044.1:0-7687 GCF_051866655.1 Intestinibacter sp. | reverse complement strand
TTTTCTAAACCATAATTCTTTTCACCTTTATATATCTGTTCTAAATATTGATAATCTTCATAAATTGAATTTGCAACTGGAAACTGTCCCAAAATTATATAAGAATTTAACAATAATTGCCCATTTTTAAAAATTGAATCCTCATTTTTTTTTCGTTCTACAAATTTCATTGATAATTCTTTATTCTCTCTTTTTATGTAAATACCATATTTTTGTAGATATTCCAATAAGCATTCTATATCTTTGAATGAATCTTTTATATTATTATACTCTGTTTCTATTTTTTCTATTTCAATTGAATTATGTTTTGATATAGCAAGAAGAAACACTTTATTCAAAAGTATATCTTGATCTAATATATTTTGAAGATACCAATTACCTTTATTTTGAATTATTCTAACTGGAAATAATAATAACGGTGCTTTAACAAAAGTGCCATCATTAAATTTTCCTTCCACGAAATTATATCCTATATATAATTCATATCTACCTGTTTCTTTTTCTACATAATTTATTTCTCTAAAAAGATAATTTATACCTTTAGATATACTTATCAGTTCCTCTGTTTTCTTATTTATTTCTTCAATCTTCTTTTCTTTTTTTAATTCAAGATTACGTTTTATTAACTCTTGCTTATTTTTTTTTATATCTTCATCTAAAAATTTCTTTTCTATATCTGAAAGTTTCAACTCTCTGTCATTATTTATATCTTCTTCTATTATATTTATATTACGCTGAGAATATTTTGAAGGATCTTCTAATATCTGTATATTGTTACTTTTTCTATTTACTATAAAATTTATAATCTCTCTATCTATATTTTTATTAAATTTTTTAATATTGTATAAATCAAGTGCTCTTTTTTTATATAATTTTCTAGTTACTAAACTTCTATTCCTTGAACTAATATTAATGAGCCTTTCTTTATATGTATTTAAAATCCTGTCCATATGATAATCCCCCCACAAAATCAAAAGTTCTACTTACACACAAATTTAATTTTTATCTATAAATATTTCAATTTTTTTAAATTAACAATACACTTCCATTAACTCTATATATTTTATTTTATCATATATTATTTTCGCTTTAAATAAATTAAAAAGATACTTAAATACAATCGCTCGTATCTAAGTATCTTTATATTCAATAATTTATGATTTTAATTCAAATTAAATCCTATAAGTGATATACTCTCTTAACTCTTGAACCTATAACACTTAAAGTTTCATTAGTTATAGTGTTGCTTGATAAACTTATTTGGTTAACTGGTAAGTAGTTATCTCCATCTTGTCCTATTAAAGTAACAGTATCTCCTGATTTTACATCTATACCAGTTACATCTATCATCATTTGGTCCATACAAACGTTACCTATTTGTCTACCGAATTTTCCATTTACTAAAACTTTCATATCTTTTTTAGATACAAGTCTTGATAAGCCATCAGCATAACCTATAGTAACTGTAGCAACTTTTATAGTTTCTGTAGCAGTGAAGTTATTACCATATCCTACAGATTGGCCTGGATATACTTCTTTAACCATACCTACTTTACATTTCCATGAAAGAGGAGCTTCGAATTTTAATCCGTTTGGTAATTTATCTAATGTATCATCTAGTGGATCTGAAGGAACACCGTATAATATGATACCTGGTCTAGCTAGATCATAGTGTAAATCTCTGTAAGTTACTATACCATAGCTGTTTTGAAGATGTACATTACCAAGTTCAAATCCAGCAGCTTTTAATTCACCTATTACATAGTCAAAGTTTGCTATTTGTTGTTTAGTAAATACTACATCAGCCTCTAAATTACTGTCAGATCTACATAAGTGAGAGAATATACCTTCTATTTTTATATTATCTAAAGTGTATATTTTCTTGATTAAATCTAGATGTTCTTTTGGTTCACCTAATCTATTCATACCTGTGTTTATTTTTACATAACCTCTTACAGTTCCAGGTAATTTACTTAATTCTTCAGCATATTCTTCATTAGCCAATGTTTGACATAAATCGTATTTAATTAAGTCATCTTTTTGGCAAGCAGGAGTCCAACCTAATATGATTATATCGCCTTTTACTCCGCCTTCTCTAAGTTTTATTGCTTCTTCTATACAAGCAACAGCGAAATATTTTATTCCAATACTTTCAAAATATTTTGCTACAACTACATCTCCATGACCATAAGCATTAGCTTTAACAACTCCGACCATTTCTACGTCGTCGTGTAATAATTCTTTTATAACTTCTACGTTATGTTTGAATTTTGATAAATCAATTTCTACCCATGATCTAAGTCTAGAAGTATCTATTTCTTCTTTGCTATTGTAAATTTTAGTTTCCATATTGATCCCCCTTGGTATGTAATTAACTTAAATTATTTTAAAGTAAAATATTTTCCTGCACAATAAATATGCCATAATTTACTTCCAAGTCAATTATAGCATAAAATTCTTAAATATATTATATTTTTTTAATAATTCGTAAAATTAAATAAATTATTTTACAGACTATAAATTTTTATTTTTAGATTCATTTTCAACAGTCAATCTTCTAGAATTAAACTCTTCTATTTTATCCTCTAATTCTGATTTTTCGTAGTCTTGATTCTCTTTAAAATCACATTCTTCTTTGTCACATAGCTGCTGATTTTTTTTACAAGTACATGTTCTAATTTTTAAAATCATTAATGAAACAATTGTTAAAATACCACCTACTGCTATACCTCTGCAATAAGAAGCCTTTTGTTTTTTTCTATTTTTATTATTTAGACAACAAAACATTATCAATCACCTCATATATTTGAATTAATAATATTATTTGTAATATCTAAAATAATATTTGACGTAAAATCAAGAAACACTATCAAGTAATATCAGATAATTCTAATTTTACCTTTTCTTCTATATCCTGCGATACATCGTAAATTTCTTCCGATACTTCCCCTGATTTTTTAAAAGTAAGTCTAACAGTAGTTCCTTTACCTATTTCACTTTCTATTTCTATTTCTCCATTTAAAGCTTTTACAAGCTGTTTAACTATGCTAAGACCTATTCCACTTCCCTCTTTAATCATCGCATTATTGTTTTTCATTCTCTCAAATCTGTCAAAAATTCTGTCTATTTTCTCCTTAGGTATACCTATTCCACTATCAATAACCTCTACGTAAATATGTTCACTGTCATTTTTTATAATTACATCTATAGTACCATTTTTTTTGTTGTATTTTATTGCATTTGAAAGTAAGTTTAACATAACTCTCTCAATACATTCTATATCTATTTCGCAGTATAGCTCTTCTTCTTCTGTATCGAAAATTAATTGTATATTTTGTCTCTCTGCAAAATTTATAACAGACATAGTAATATCTTCTATAATAGAGACAATATTTACACATTTTAAATTTACTTTTAATTGATTGTTTTCTAGTTTAGTAGAATCTATAAAATTATTTATAAGCCTTATCAAGCGATTGCAATTTTGTCTTATAATTTCGTTAAACTCTAATATTTTTCCGTAATTTCCCTTTTTCAAATTTATATCCTGTATCTGAACAGTAGAATATATGACATTTACTGGAGTTTTAAATTCATGTGAAATATTAGATAAAACTTCATTTTTAGCTTTATCCATTAAATCTCTTAGCTCTAATTGTTTTTCTGCATTTTCTAATTTTATTTTGTCTTCTATATTACTTATAATAGATACTTGAAATATTCTTTCATGAACATTTTCATAGAATCTTATTTCAGATCCCTCAAATACCACATTGTTATATGAAAATTTAGTTTTAATTACATTTTGATCCAGTTTATCTAAATCTAAGGATTTTAAGTCCTGCATGTATTTATATTTTACATTTTCATCTATTATATCCAAAATATTTTTATTAATTATAGAACTTTCTGATTTTAATCTAAATAAATTTAATACCTTTTTGTTGACAAACATAATTTTATCATCTGAAGATATCAAAATTCCAGCTGGCATATTTCTTAAAAGCTCTTCGTAGATAACTTTATAGTACTCCATATTAAAGCTAACTTCTTTAAGCTTCTCTATATTCTTCTGAAGCTTATCCTTTTCTTTCAATAAATTGTAATATAAATTTTGATTAGGTCTTTTTATTATATCCCTAAAACAGATAATATATACCATATATACATAAATAAAATTTAAAATTGTCATACTTAAACAATTAAATCTATTTATAAATTCTATATTTGTACTACTATTTATATTACCATTAAAGAAATTTATACCACCTAAAAACACCATAAGTAATATTCTTCCAATTGTACAAATTAATATAACTTCTATATTTTTAACTGTTTTACTATTATAAAATTTTCCCTCTAATCTTTTTATATTACACAATAAATAAACATATCCCAAAATATATACAACACATAATATATTTTTAGCAGGTATATATTCCCCTTGAACAAATATCTTTGGCAGTATATTTAATCTAGCAACAGAGATATATAATATTGGAATACTTAAAAGCACAATACGCAAAATATATTTAAATGGAATTATATTTTTATCATTTCCATAAGTGTGTATTAAAGAAATATAAAGCACCATTTGTATTGCAAAATTAAATAATACAATTTGAACCTCTTGATTAAGAGTTATATATTGTAAATTATTAAATACATACATTGAAAATAATAAATTATTAATCCCTACTATTCCAAAAATTTTTGCTAAATCCTTATAAATCTTTTCTTCTCCCGTACTTAATGTAACAGAGCTTATAATGAATCCAAAAATTCCTACCGAGCTATTTATTATTACAAGTATCAAATACATATAATAAATATCCATATCTCCCAAAACTATTAAAAACATACATATTATCATTATATATGCAATCATAAAGTTGACAAAGTAATTATATTTATTTAAAAATTTCATTATTTTCCCCCCATAAAAACTTAAACAACTACACTTAACTATTACCACTATATTTCAAATAAAAAAATATACATATTTTATTTATTCTAATTTTGTTCCTTCTTTCCTCTTTTTTTTTAGACATTTTTGATATATTTTGACGAGCAATAAATGAATAAAAAAACAGATGCCATAAAATTCTATTTTACGACATCTGTTTTCTATTTATTTCAAATCTAATTTTAAGCATTTAATACGGCTTTTTGAACTGTTACATTTATTATCTTGTAGACTAATACCCCAACTATTAAATTGATAACTACTGCTGGTAAAACTACTGCTATAAATAATGCTGTAAAGTTTCCTGGAAGACCAACTAATATTTGAGCTGAAGTTAAGAATACTGTACCACTTACTAAAGTACCTAAAACCATCATTATTGCTGTTACTATTAAATCTTTAACTTTATCTGATAAATTGTTTATAAAAGGTAATTTATAAGAAGCCATCATAATCACGAACACAACATTTGTAGTTATGAATTTGTCTATTAAGTTTGGCACTTGACCACCTGGGAATGAACTTGTCATACCTGCGAATATACCTGCTATTATTCCGGCTACTAAACATGTTTTATAGCTATCTCTATTTATTACCATAAGTGTAAATAACATTATAAGTGTTGTATCTGGTTTAATTGTAAATATTGGTGGTGTTACTTGATGTAGTACTAACCCCATTGCTAATAATATTGCGTTTAAAACTAATCTCTTTGTATTTGTATTTGTTCTCATTTTTTAAAATCCTCCTAAAATTTTTATTTCTGTTTTTGTAATATTCTTTATTTTCTTTCTTTTCAAATCCTTTAAATGGAGTTCATAACATCTTTTACACCTCCCTCCTTCTTTATTTAATACTCGGTATAAATTTTTAAATATATTTTGAAAGTTTATATAAAACTTTTTCTGAAAAATAAAAAACTCCGTCCTATTTGTATATAGGACGGAGATTATCCGCGTTGCCACCTAAGTTGTATATATAAATATATACCTCTCATTAAAGTACTAACATACTCTTTCGCTGTAACGTGCGATCACGGTAAAGTCTACTCTCAAAATATGATTTCAATTTACTCCTCAGAGGCCCATTCATTAAATTCCTTCTTGTCGAGCTTCCACCGTCCTCGACTCTCTATATTGAACCTAAACTTAATTACTCTCCCTCATCAAAGGATTTAAGTTATCTTATATTTATATAATATTCTCTTTATTAATTTTTGTCAACTAATTTTTTTTATTTTTTATTTAATTTTTTTAATTGTCTAAATTTTTCTAAATTATCTTAAATGGATTTAAGTATATTTCGCTCTTTATAGTTTCAAATTCTTCAAAGCTATCTATAAATCTCTTCATAACATCCTTGAATATATCCTCAGTATCAAAATGACCGCAATCTATCACATTCATTCCCATATCTAAAGCATCTTGTGCTTCATGGTATTTCATGTCTCCTGTTATTAAAACGTCTGCACCTTTTGCTTTAGATAATTTTACTAAATCAGATCCAGCACCTGTACAAAGTGCTACTCTATTTATTTTACTGTCTAAATTTCCAACTAATCTTATCTTGTCCATGTTTAAAGTATATTTAATTTTGTTTGCTAGATCTTTTAAAGTCATTTCTTCGTCTAAAGTACTTATTCTTCCCAAGCCTTCTTTTTGTCCTTGATTTTTAAGTTCAAACACATCGTAAGCCACCTCTTCATATGGATGTGCTTTTATTACCTCTTGTACTACTTTATTTAATATACTCTCTTGTACAACTGTCTCTATTTTTACTTCATCTACCTTTTCTATCTGGCCGATTTCACCTATAAATGGATTTGTACCTTCTTCTGCTTTAAATGTACCTGTTCCTGAAGTGTTGAATGTACAATGACTGTAATTTCCTATATAACCGGCATTATTTGCTCCTAAAACGTCTCTTATCTTATCCTCGTAACCAACAGGAACGTATACGGCTAATTTATATAATTTTTCGCTGTGAGTTTCTTCTAAAATCTCGCAGTTTTTAAAGCCCATAATTTCCATGAAGTAGTCGTTTAAGCCATCCTTTGCTATATCAAAATTAGTATGCATAGAATAAAGGCTTATATTGTTTTTTATCAATTTTAAAATAAGTCTTCCTTTTAAATCACCTGAATTTACTCTACTTATTTTTGAAAATATAAAAGGGTGATGTGTTATTATCAAGTCGACCTTATTTTTTATTGCTTCATCTACTACAGCTTCATTTGCCTCTAATGTCACTAGTATTTTTTTTATATCATTTTCATAATCTCCTACTAGTAGTCCCACATTGTCCCATGAATATGCCAAATTAGTAGGGTATTTGCTCTCTATCTTCTCTATTAAATTGCAAAGCTTCATATAAAAATCCCCCTATCTATTCAATAAGCTATTTAAATCTTCTATTTTTTTATTTACAATAGCTTTTCTCTCTTCTACTGCACTGCCTTCTTTTCCTTCTAGTTTATTTAATATGTTTTTATTTATTCTTATTTTATTTTCTATAAAATCTTTAATTAGAGGATCATTTTTTTCTATTAATTTTTGACCGACTTCATAGTAAATGGGATCTATTTCAGATGCCTCTAAATCTCGATATCTACATACTATTATTTCGTACAATCTATGTTCTTCTCTAACTAAATATTCGTCTAATATTTCGTATCCATTTTGGTATAAAAATTTTCTAAGCTCCTCTGGGCTCTGCATAGGT
>NZ_JBJDXL010000043.1:0-1759 GCF_051866655.1 Intestinibacter sp. | reverse complement strand
ACTCTATATCAGTAAAGGACGATGGAGAAAATATAATTTTCCTTAGAAAGATAATAGAACAGCCTGCTGACAAGAGCTACGGAATATATGTAGCAAAATTGGCTAAGCTTCCAGATAAAGTAATTGAGCGTTCATCTGAAATACTAAAGGACTTAGAAAAGAACCATATATTCAACGGTGAAGTGCTTACAGGTAATTTTGACAAGGAAAAGGTAGAGGCTGTTTTGGCAGAAAAAGTAGCTGAAGAAGCTCCAAGTGAAAACTTCAGTATTGAGAGTGAACTTAGTAGAATTCAAGAGGACAATTTAAAAAATGAATTCGAAGCCTTGAAGCTAGAACACGAAACTCTACTTAAAGAACATAAAAAAATCAAAAAAGATTATAATAAATTAAACTCGAGCTATACTAAATTAAAGGAAGAGGATTCACAGCTATCATTTGGAAGTATGAACGTAAATAGCGAGGTTGTAGATGAACTGTTAAACCTAGATATTTTAAATATGAATTTGATAGATTGTGTAAATACACTTTATAATTTACAGAAAAAAGCAAAGGAAAATAGATAACCTCTTGGAGGGATTTTATGGGAAAATATATAAATATTTTAGATGATTTAACAATAAATAAAATATCTGCAGGAGAGGTCGTAGAAAGACCCTCTTCTGTAGTAAAAGAGCTTTTAGAAAATGCAATAGATTCAGGAGCTACACAAATAGTAGTAGATATAGTAGATGGAGGAAAAAAATCCATAAAGATAAGCGACAACGGATGTGGAATACTATCTAGTGAGGTCGAAAAGTGCTTTTTAAGACACGCTACTAGTAAAATCCAAAAAATAGACGATTTATATAACCTCTATTCACTTGGATTTAGAGGAGAGGCTCTGGCTTCTATAGCTGCAGTTTCAAACTTGGAGATGACTACAAAATCAGAAGATGAGGTAGTCGGCACAAAGATAGTTCTAAGTGGTTCTAAAATAGTAAAAAAAGAGCCAATAGGATGTAAAAATGGAACTACTATAATAGTAAAGGACCTTTTTTTCAACACTCCAGTCAGAGCTAAGTTTTTAAAATCTACTCATGCTGAAACTATAAATATAAGCGACTTAGTAAACAAACTTGCAATTGGAAATCCAGCAGTCAGACTAAAATATATAAACAACTCAAAGCTTATGCTAAATACACCTGGAGACGACAAGCTGATAAACGTCATAAGAAGTATATACGGCAAGGATATAACTGAAAATTTAATCGAGCTAAATTACGAAGATGACAAGATAAAGATATACGGCTATATCGGAAATAATAATATATATAGATCTAATAAAAACCTACAGCATATCTACATAAACAATAGATATGTAAAAAGCAAGGTGATTTTAGATGCAATAAATGAAAGCTATAAGGGAATAATACCTATAAATAAATTTGCAGTATGCTTTTTAAATATAGAGCTAAATCCAAATGAAATAGATGTAAACATTCACCCTACGAAGCTAGAGGTCAAATTCCAAAACGAAAAGGATATCTATATAGCTATAAGGGATATAGTAAAGAACAAATTACTAAACATCAGCTTAATAGGAAAATATAAATCGTATTCTGAAAATACAGTAGAAGCTAACAAGCAAGATGAAAATAAATCTGTAAATGTTAAAAATAATGTAAATGAAGGATATACAGAGAAAAAGTCTAATTTATTAGATGTAAGAGAAAAAAAAGAAGAGTATTAAGGAAAAAAAGAAGGAGAAGGCTAGGAG
>NZ_JBJDXL010000042.1:0-1773 GCF_051866655.1 Intestinibacter sp. | reverse complement strand
TGATAATTTAGATGGTAAAGGTGAAATTACTATTTTAGATGATGTAAGCTTTAAAGTTGAACAAGGGAAAATATTAATTATTACAGGTCCTAATGGTGGTGGTAAGTCTACATTAGCCAAAATAATAATGGGTATAGAAAAACCAACATCAGGCCAAATATTATTTGACGGAGTTGACATCACTAATCTAAGTATAACAGAACGCGCAAGACTTGGTATAGGATATGCATTCCAACAACCACCAAGATTTAAAGGCGTTACTGTTCAAAAGCTTCTTAATTTAGCGTCTGGGGAAAAATTATCAGACGATGTATGCTGCAAATACCTTACAAATGTAGGACTTTGCTCTAAAGAATACTTAAAAAGAGATGTAGACGCATCTTTATCTGGTGGAGAATTAAAGAGAATTGAAATAGCATCATTAATGGCTAGAAATCCAAAGCTTGCTATATACGATGAACCAGAAGCAGGAATAGATTTATGGAGTTTTTCAATGCTTGTTGACAGCTTCCAAAAATTCAAAGAAAACAAAGACCAAACAGTAGTTATTATATCACACCAAGAGAGAATAATAGACTTAGCTGATGAACTTATGATAATTGCAGACGGTAAAGTTCAAAATAAGGGAACTAGAATGGACATAATGCCACTAATCCAAAATGGTGCTAGCTGTGCCTGTCCTATAAAGGAGGTTGCTTTAACAAATGAAAGATAGTATGTTAGAAAATTTATTAAAAACAATAGCCGATATTACAGGAGAGCCTGCTGGTGCTTTCAACCTTAGAAAAGACGGCGTAGGTGTTATTAGACATTCTACAGAAAACGTAGAAATAAAATCAAAAGAAGACAAACCAGGAATAGACATAATAGTAAAACCTAATACAAAGGGTGAAAAAATTCATATACCTGTAGTAATCACTGAAACAGGTGTAAACGATTTAGTATACAACGACTTTTATATAGGAGAAGGTGCTGATGTAGATATAGTAGCAGGCTGTGGTATTCATAACTGCGGAAGCTCTACTTCAGAACACGATGGTATCCATACATTCTATATAGGCAAAAATGCTAAAATAAAATACGTCGAAAAACACTACGGTGAAGGTGAAGGAACTGGAGACAGAATATTAAATCCTACAACTATAGTAAATATGGAGGAAGGATCATACTGCGAAATGGAAATGACTCAAATAGAAGGAGTTACTTCTACAGTAAGAGAAACTGAAGCTAACTTAGGTAAAGATGCTAAGCTTGTAGTAACAGAAAAATTAATGACTCACGATAAACAAGTGGCAAAATCTAATGTAGTAGTAAACTTAAATGGACAAGGCTCTACACTTCAAATAGTTTCTCGTTCAGTAGCTAAAAATGAATCTGTTCAAGCCTTCCACCCAATAGCAGTAGGTAATGAAAAATGTAGAGCTCATATACAATGTGACTCTATAATAATGGATCACGCTAAGGTTGCTTCTATACCAGAAATACAAGCAAACCATACAGATGCACAAATAGTTCATGAAGCTGCTATCGGTAGAATAAATAACGAACAATTATTAAAGCTTGAAACATTTGGACTTGATGAAGAAGAAGCAGAAGCTGTTATAGTTGAAGCTTTCTTAAGCTAATTGATAATATATGCTAGATAAAAAGGTAGTCGTTAAATATAAAATGGCTATCTTTTTTTATACAAATTTAAAAAAAATACTGCTAAAATATATTTATAAAGTTCTAGTAAATCAGAAAGGATGAATAATAATGTACGATGTTTGTATT
>NZ_JBJDXL010000041.1:0-1784 GCF_051866655.1 Intestinibacter sp. | reverse complement strand
TAATAATAAATGGCAAGATTCTGTATTCTAATTAGAAGATATAGGGAATATCAAGTCTTTATATTAGTGATGGAGATATTCAATCTTATGTGGATAATGGAGGAGTAGCTGAAATTGGAGTTAATGGTATGTATAATAATTCTTCCTTTACTACTACTGGCAATTTTAATGTAAATGATAAGACTTTAGAATTTGTTAGTCCTAATACTGAAGATTAGCTCCAACTACACATTAATGAAAATAACTTTACTGAGTATATAGGAGAGGCTAAGAAAATGTTATAGGATATAATATCTTATGATATGGATGTAGAAGATTTATATAATAGTCCTGATATTACTCATTTCCTTGACACAGCAAATAATTTATTTGTGCCAGATGATGGTAGAATAGAGGACTTAAAAAATGTTGAAGTAGACGATTCTTAGCAAGATATAATAGATGATTTGATTGCAATTAATAATATGGCAGCTAGAAAACTATCAGAAGATAGTTGTCCAATAACTATTAAAATTCAATTCTAATGAAATGTGGAATAGATGATAGAACTTTAAAATAGATATAGACCTCCGTTAATTCGGCTTTACTCTCCTATTCTAGGGCTAAGAGTAAAGCCTTAAAGGAGGGTTTACCTATTACTGAATTACAATCTGAACTTAAATAGAAAGTATTTGATTAGTATAAGCAAATATAGATGGATTATGAGGTTAATTAGGATAATATTGACTCTGTAATAAAAACTATTTAGGAAAGATTTGATAGATACTAGCTAGGAGAAATA
Organism: Intestinibacter sp.; assembly: GCF_051866655.1. Taxonomy (GTDB): domain Bacteria; phylum Bacillota; class Clostridia; order Peptostreptococcales; family Peptostreptococcaceae; genus Intestinibacter. The sequence continues at coordinate 1,003 of NZ_JBJDXL010000041.1, read as the reverse complement.
GATAGAACTTTTTTCTCTGAGAATTAGACTAGAGATATATTACTTAACCCAAATCTTCCTAATCTTAATCTATTAGATTTCAGTACAGATAATCTAGTAGATACTGAATAGGTAAGAATAAGGAAAGATGCTTCTATTGCTTTTATTGATAATGCCTTTGGAAGAGCTAATGAAGCTAAAACTAAATTTATTCAAGATTTAAACTAGCATTTATTTGATGTACTGTTTGTAAATAGAGGTTCTATTTCTGGATAGAGTTTGGGATTAGTTACTTCTGATGCTGAACTTAATAGTAATATAAGATAGTACTAGGAATAGCTATTTAAGAAGGTAATCGATTATCTAAAAGTAATTAATAGTTAGGGAGAAAATGTTAAATTTTAGGGATTGAAATTTAACTAGAAAATGCCACTATATATATAGGATGGAAAAGGTCTTAAAAATTCGGAGTACTTTGATATAGTATAGAGATAGGCAGGAGAATTTCTATCTTTTAGCAATAAGACCGCCGAAGAACTTAGACAACTATATAACCGATCTCTGGACATATCTAATTCTTAGGCAGATAAAGAACGAGCTAGAATAACTCTAGAAGCTTATAGTGCTAATCTTATTTTAAATCACTTTGATGATTATTTGTCGTATTTACTTGGCGATGCTTTGAAGATTAGAAATTTTAATTAGCTTACTGGAGAAAATAAATATTCATTGTCATCATAGACTGCTAATGTAGTAAAAACTTGGAGAACAGATGATAATATAAACGTGGAGTAGGAATCAGATAAGATTACTAGATTAGCTATCTCTACTACTCCTATATATAACTGGCAAAGTAGTACCCCAAAATATGGATAGTATTTATCTTTTGCAGATTATTCTCATTTAATAGCTAAAATAAAAGATTTAGTATACATTCTTGAAGTTTCTGAGATAGACTTAAATAAAATGTTAGACAATTCTGAATCTCTTCAAAATACTCTAGCACCAGAAACTTAGGATTTTC
>NZ_JBJDXL010000040.1:0-7842 GCF_051866655.1 Intestinibacter sp. | reverse complement strand
CAGTTAAAATTGCCGCTATAATATAACTTTTCGGACTTATAATTCTACCGAACATCATCGATTTTATTTCGACTGTAATCATAATGTACTGATGAAGCAGTTTTCCAAGTCCAAGTCCGAATACTATACCTACTAAAGTCAATATTATATTTTCTCTGTAAATATATGCTGCTGTCTCTCCATCATAGAAGCCTAGAACTTTAATTGTTGCAATTTCTCTAATTCTCTCTGAAATATTTACATTTGTTAAGTTATATAAAACTACAAATGCTAAAGCTCCAGCTGAAATTATTATAATTAAAACTACATAATTTAAGTTCTTAATAGTATTGCTAAATGTTTCCTTAGATGCTGTATTAAATACTACACCTGATACTGAGTCCATTTTATTTATTTCCTCTGATAAATTATTTTCTGTTTTTGATGAAGTATCATTTAAAGTACATAAAATTTTGTTATTAAATGGAATATTATTAAATAATTTATTATAATAATCCTTCGTCATATATGCATAGTGTGATAGATAATTTTCTGTTATACCAGTAACTTTCGCCTCTTTAGTAATATCATCGCCATTTTTTAATTTTATAGTATCACCTACTGATACTCCTAATTCTCTGGCTGCTTTTTCGGTCAAAATTAATCCTTCATCATTAAGTGAAAGTTCTTTATGACCTACTCTTTCTCTTAATGTGATAAATTTACCAAGTTCTTCTACGTTATCTGGTATTACAATTCTTACATCTTCACTTGCTTTGTCAGTTTTTACTTCTCCATTTTCATATACAAATAATCCATATCCCTTTATTTTTCCATTTTCATCTAAATTTGCAACTAAATCTTTAGTTTCTTTTTCAGTTATATCATTTGAAGCTGTTACTTCCATATCGTATTTAAACAACTCTCCATATTGCCCTGATACTATCATTTGTATAGAATCCTTTACTCCAAAGCCTGTAACTATAAGAGCCGTACATCCAGATATTCCAAGCACTGTCATTAAAAATCTCTTTTTATATCTAAATATATTTCTAAAAGTTACCTTACTTATAAAGCTCAATCTATCCCATATAAAGCCTATTCTTTCAAGTAAAATTCTCTTACCATTTTTAGGTGCCTTAGGCCTCATAAGTGTAGAAGGTTCTTCTAGTAGTTCCTTTCTACAAGCAAAGTAAGCAGAAAGTGTAGTAACTAAAACAGCCACTAATGTAATTCCAATTGCAAGCTTAAAGTCAATCGCAAATTGCATAGGTGGTAAGGTGTACATCATTCCATAAGCGTAGAAAATTACAAGAGGGAACACTGTAAACCCTATTATTAAACCTAAAATACTTCCTACAATACTTGCACTAAACGCATATAGTATGTATTTTTTAGCTATATCAAATACGGTGTACCCCAATGCTTTTAATGTTCCTATATTTATTCTCTGTTCATCGACCATTCTAGTCATAGTTGTCAAGCAGACAAGTGCTGCTACTGCAAAGAAAAATACAGGGAATATCTTAGCTAAAGCATCTATACTATTTGCACAGCCTTCGTACTCTGCAAATGATCTATGACTATCTCTATCTAAAACATACCATGTCGGATGTTCTATTTTATTAATTTCTCTTTGGGCATCGTCTATTTTCTTTTTAGCCTTTGACAATTCTTTTTCTGCTTTTTCTTTATTTTTATTTAAAGTTTCTTGACCTTCTTTTAATTCTTTTTCTCCATCTTCGATTTTTTGCTCTGCCTTTTTAATTTCTGCATTAGCTGTCTGTTCAGATTTTTTTAATTTCGCCTCTGACTGTTTTATTTTTGCTTCACTTGAATCTAGCTTTTGCTTAGTTTGACTTAATTGATTTTCTCCGTCTTCTAAAGCTTGTTTTTGTTTAGACAATTCACTCTTACCTGATGATATTCCTAGAGTTAATTGTTCTAAATTACCATTCATAGTATCTAATTGACTTTGATAGTACGCCTTTTGTTCTTCAGATAGAGTAGGATCACTTAATGCAAGATTTATTTGAGCTATACCCTCCTCTAGCTGTGATTTTTGAGATTCTAATTCTTCAATTTGTGCCTCTGCCTTTGCAAATTCCTTTTCGGCAGTCGCTTTTTTCTGATTGAATTCCTTTAATGCATTTTGATATTGTTTTTTACCTGATTCAAGTTGTTTTTTAGCATCTTCTATTTGTGCTTTTCCATTTGCTATTTCTCTCTTCGCCTTGGCTTTTTGAGATTTTAATTCAGCCTTTCCATCCTCTAGCTCTGCTTTAGATTCATCTATTTTATCCTGTGCATCCTTTAGTTCTTTTTCAACTTTTTGTTTATTTTCTTCGTATTCTTGTTTAGCATCATCTAGCTCTGCTTGAGCTTCTGATACAACTTGATTGTATCTAGCATCTATTCGTTCATCTGTAATAGCATCTATATCATCTACAACAGAATCGATAAGCTCTTGATATTCATCTGAATATGTATCTAGTTTATCTGCTCCTTTTACAGTTAAATAAATATCAGTATATACATCTAATTTAAAATCGTCATCCAAAATCATCATTGCACCTTGAATTTTTCCACTTCCTATAGATGTATTACCTTTTTCATGTGATAAATAATAAGGTGTATTTACATATCCTACAACCTTGTATTCTTTCTTATTTAAAGTTTCACCTATATCTTCATCTGTACCAGAGCTAAGAGTTATAGTACTTCCTATAGGATAATTTAAAAACTGATATTTTGATTTTTCAATTACACATTCTCCGCTTTTTTGAGGGAGTCTTCCTTTGACTACATTTAGTCGGTTCATGTAGTTTTCATTATTTTGTTCTAAATCTTCTAAATTTATGCTTTGAATTTGAACTACACTGTCCTTGTCATTGTAATTTGAAATTGCATCGATAGAATAGGTTCCTTTTATTCCATCGACATTTTTTATCTTCTTGAGTGCATCTACATCATCGTCTGTAAGCCCTAAAGTAGATGTAACTCTAATATCCATCAAATTATAATCATCATAGTAGGAATCAGATGTCTTCTCCATAACTAGAGGAGATGCTTTTATTCCCGAGAAAAATGCAACTCCCAACGTAACAATCAGTAAAATAGAAATAAATCTTCCCTTAGAATTTTTTATATCCCTTATAAAGTCCTTTGTAAGTGCGTTTTTCATATTACCATTCAATCCTTTCTACAGGAGTTGGATTTTCGTTTACGACTACGCTTTCTATTTTACCGTTTTTTACTCTGATTACTTTGTCACCCATCGGTGTTAAGGCTAAGTTATGTGTGATTATTATTACTGTCATCTTCATTTTTCTACATGTGTCTTGTAGTAATTTTAAAATCGCTTTTCCTGTGTTGTAGTCCAATGCTCCAGTCGGCTCATCGCATAGAAGAAGCTTTGGATTTTTAGCAAGAGCCCTTGCTATTGCTACCCTCTGTTGTTCCCCACCTGATAATTGCGCTGGGAAATTGTCTTTTCTCTCAGCTAATCCTACAGCCTCCATGACTTCATCTATATCCAGCGGATCTTTGCAAATTTGAGTAGCTAGTTCTACATTTTCCTTTGCAGTTAAATTTTGAACTAAATTATAAAATTGAAATACAAATCCAATATCGTATCTTCTGTAAGTAATCAACTCTTTATTTGAATAATTATTGATATACTTATTGTCGACTATAATTTGACCACTGCTCGGACTGTCCATACCACCTAGTATATTTAGTATCGTACTTTTGCCGGCACCACTTGCACCTGCAACTACTACAAATTCTCCTTTATCAACAGAAAAGTTGACTCCACTTAAAGCTTCTATCTTGACTTCTCCCATTTGATAAATCTTTTTTACATCTTTAAATTCAATGTATTTGCTCAATATACTTCCCCTCTATTCTCTAAATTTTAAATTATTTTTATAGCAATTATATCTAAGTAATTATTATACTATTTTCATTACTATTTAATAATAACTCATTTTTTTTTATAAGAAAATCTTTATTTTAAATATTAATAAATGTAGATTTTTTACACATCCATTATTATAGGAAATACGCTTGGTCGTCTTTTAGTTTTTTCAAATAGCAATAGCTCTACTGCTTTTCTAACGCTAGTTTTTAATATCTGCCATTCAGTTGATTTATCGTCTAGACATTCTTCTATTTTTTGTCGTGAAAGCTCCTTTATTTCGTTTATTAAATTTTCGTTTTCTCTAGCGTATATAAATCCTCTAGTTATTACATCTGGACCTGAAGCGAGATAAAAATTATCCTTATCTATTGCAAATACGATTATTACCATACCGTCTCTGGCAAGATTTCTCCTATCTCTGAGAACTATATTTCCTACATCGCCTACACCAATACCATCTACGTACAAAACTCCTGTACGAACCTTGTCAGCTACGACAGCCTTTTCCTTTGTTATTTCAAGTACATCTCCTGTCTCTAGCTTGAATATATTTTCTCCCTTCATTCCCATTTTTTTAGCCAAATCCTCGTGGTGCTTTAAATGGCGATATTCACCGTGAACAGGCATAAAATATTTAGGCTTTGTGATAGAGTGAATTAGCTTTAGCTCCTCTTGATATGCATGTCCTGAAACATGAACATCCTCTAAATCTTCATATATTACCTCAGCGCCTTTTTTATAGAGCTGATTTATGACCTTGGAAATCATCTTGTCGTTGCCTGGAATAGGCGATGCTGAAATTATAAATAAATCATCTGGCTCTAAACTTATCTTCTTGTGAGTCCCATAAGCAATTCTAGAAAGTCCCGCCATCGGCTCTCCTTGACTTCCAGTAGTTATTATAGTTATTTTCGATCCATAACTATCCATTTCATCTAGATCAATTAGAGACTCCTCTGGTATATGTAAATACCCAAGTTCCATAGCTACATTGCTTACATTTTCCATACTCCTTCCACTGAAGCAGATTTTTCTATTTTCTCTCAAGGAAGCATCTACTATCTGTTGAATTCTATGTATATTAGATGCAAATGTAGCAACTATTACTCGTCCCCTTGCATTATTTAGAATTCTATTTAAAGTTTCGCCTATTGTCCTTTCTGATAGAGAATGACCACTTCTGTCTACATTAGTGCTATCTGCCATCAAAAGCAAAATTCCTTCTTCTCCTAATTTTGAAAATCTATTTAAATCCATAACTCTACCGTCAATTGGAGTATAATCGATTTTGAAGTCGCCAGTATGAACAACTGTGCCCAATGGAGTAAAAATTGCCAGTGAACAAGAATCCGCTATACTATGTGTAGCTCTTATAAATTCTACACTTAATTTATTAAATTTTACTACATCTCCTTCTTTAACAGGAATTAAATTAGCTGTATCTATTATCTTATGCTCTTCTAACTTACATGCAATAAGTCCAATAGTCAGGCGAGTTGCGTATATATCCATATTTAGCTGTCTTAAAATATACGGTATTGATCCTATATGATCCTCGTGTCCATGAGTTATGAACAGCCCCTTTATTTTATCTTTATTTTCCAATAAATAAGTTATATCTGGAATAACTAAATCTATCCCGAGCATATCGTCGTCTGGAAATGAAACTCCACAATCTATTACTATTATTTCGTCCTCATATTCTATCGCTGTTATATTCTTGCCTATTTCACCTAGCCCACCGAGTGGAATTATCTTTAATGTATTTCTTTTCATATTACTATCCTCGCTAAATTTCTAATATTAATATTTATTATTATCAATTTTAGCTTTTATATTACTGAGAATTACAAAATACTGTTTAACAAAAGTGAAAAATAGAGGAACAAAAAAATTTACCGCTCCTCTATTTTTTATCTAATTAAAATGAAGTACATTTAACACATGCATAATTGTTCCTACACTAAGACATCTCTCGTCTATATCAAAATCAGCCGTATGTATAAGAGAAGTTATTCCCTTTTCTTTATTCCCACAACCGACATGAAAAAATGCTCCCTTGCAGTTTTCTAGGAATAAAGAAAAATCCTCTGCTCCCATAGATGGATAATCCTTGTACACAAAGCTATTTTCTCCTAAAAATTCCTCTGAATTTGACTTTACTATATCGACCATTTCTCTGTCGTTTATAAGCGCATCATATCCTCTTCTCGCCCTCAACATAAATTTCGCCTGACATCTATATGCAGCTGCTGTATTTTCAACTATTTCAGTAGCTCTTTTTACCATAAAATCTCTTTCCTGCTTGTTTAGAGTTCTAAGTGTACCCTGTATCTCGACGTGATCACAGATTACATTTCCAGCATCTCCACCTTCGATTTTGCCTAAAGTCAAAACTCCCATCTCATGTGGAGCTAAATTTCTACTTACGATACTCTGAAGCGATGTTATTATCTGAGCCGCTGCAACTAAGGCATCTATGCCATTTTGTGGATAAGCTCCATGACCTCTCTTTCCATTTATCTCAATTAAAACTGAATTACTGCTGGCGTTTAGAGTATCGTATTTAGATTCTATTTTGCCAACCTCTAAATACGCTTGAACATGTGCTCCAAACATGAAGTCTACATGTGGATTTTCCATAAGACCATCATCGATAAAATACTTAGCTCCTCCACCCTTTTCCTCGGCAGGCTCAAAGAAAAATTTGACGTTTACGTTTAATTCGTCTTTAATCTCGTACAGGATTTTACAAGCACCGATTAGCATAGTCGTATGTGCATCGTGTCCGCATGCGTGCATAACCCCTTTATTTTCTGATTTATATGAACTTTCCTTTTTTTCTTCTATTGGAAGTGCATCTATATCAGCTCTAATTCCTATTGTAGCCTTTGCATTTTCAGTGTATATATACGCCATAATTCCTCTGTGGTGTTCAAATTCTAAATAATCTATTCCTATTTCATCTAAATATTTTTTTATTTTATCTCTTGTCACAAACTCCTCCATAGCCAATTCAGGAGTTCTGTGGATATCCCTTCTTATATTTATCAAATAATCTAAAATTTCATTTCCCCTTTTTATAACATCTTCTTTTAACAAGCAATTTCCTCTCCTTTTTTAAATAACTATATTCTTTAAATTATATGTTAAATAATCACCTTTATTTTATAATTATATTAAATTTTAAACCAAAGTAATGTTCTTTTTCAAATATTCAAATACTTATATATGATATAATTTTATTGAATTATATTATTTCGAGGTGATTACAATGAAGATTATAGATTTAACTCATACTATCAAAGCAGATATGCCTGTATTTCCTGGAACAGATCAGCCTAGATTAGATCCTGCCAGCACTTTGGAAAAGGACGGATTTAGAGAAACTTTACTTACTATGTACTCTCATACAGGAACTCATATGGATGCTCCATACCATGTAAGAAATGAGGGAATAACTTTAGATAAATTTCCTGCTGATAAATTTGTTGGAAAGGCTTTAATAGTCGATTGTTCTGATTTAAAAGAGGGCGATACTATAGGAATTTCTTATATAGATAAATACAAAGATATTATCGACGAGGCAGAATACATAATATTTAAAACTGGCTGGGAAAAATACTGGGATGAACAAAAATACTTCGGAAACTTCCCTGTTATAGACAAAGAAGTCGCTGATTATTTAATAAAAAAAGGCAAAAAAGGAATTGGTCTCGATGTAATTTCAATTGAGCCTATTGCAGAGGAAGAATTACCTATGCACCACAAAATTTTAAAAAACAATCTAGTAATAATAGAAAATCTCTGTAATTTAGATTCTGTAGGAGAGCAATTATTTACATTCTGCGCACTTCCTTTAAAATACGAAAACTCTGATGGAGCCTCAGTTAGAGCTATTGCTATTTTAGACTAAAATGATAAAAGGGATACACAATTAT
>NZ_JBJDXL010000039.1:0-7914 GCF_051866655.1 Intestinibacter sp. | reverse complement strand
AAATCTCACTCCTTTAAAGTATTATACATTTAATTTTAAATCATAACAGTAAAATAGGTCAACAATTTACATAAGTGGTGCAAATAATCTTAGAACAGCTTTAAACAAAGTATCAAACTTGCTATCATTGAAGAAATCTTTTTCTATTTTTTTACTTTTAGAAATAGTTTCTATAGCATCTCGTTTTATATCTTGCACGCATTTTGTCTTATACATGAATACTCCACATTCGAAATGAAGATATAAGCTTCTATAGTCAAAGTTGATTGTACCAACAGTCGCTATTTCATCGTCGCTGACTACAACCTTAGCATGTATAAATCCCGGTGTATATTCGTATATCTCAACTCCATTTTCTAGTAGCTGATGGTAATACGATCTAGTAAGCTTGTATACTGTCTTTTTATCAGGAATTCCAGGAGTTACGATTTTTACGTCTATTCCTCTTTTAGATGCTAAGCAAAGAGCTGTCATCATTTCATTGTCGATTATAAGGTAAGGTGTAAATATATATACGTATCTCTTAGCGTTATTTATAATATTTAAATATACATTTTCCCCCACTATTTCTTCATCTAATGGTGTATCTCCATATGGTTGGATATATCCATCATTTACTACAAGATCATCCATATGAATATGTGGTTTATATTTGCTGTAATCCTCATCGGTATATCTAAAGGAATTCCACATATGTAAAAACATTGTAGTTAAGTTCCAAACAGCTTCACCCTTTAGCATTATACCTGTATCTTTCCAATATCCAAATCTTTCTTTTTTATTTATATATTCATCTGCTAAATTTATTCCACCAGTAAATCCTGTATGACCATCTATTACTGTTATCTTTCTATGATCTCTGTTGTTCATAACTAATGAAACAAATGGAATAAATGGATTAAATGCCATGCACTTTATTCCCCTAGCTTCTAATATTTTATCGTACTTATAAGGTAGTAGAGATATACACCCTACATCATCGTATATTAATCTGACATCTAGTCCTTCTTTCGCTTTTTGTTCCAGTATATCGAGTATAGTATTCCACATTTCTCCTTCTGCAATTATAAAGTACTCCATAAAAATATAGTGTTTTGCAGCTTTTAATTCTTTAATTAAATCCTTGAAATTTTCTTCTCCACTTTTATAGTAGACTGCCTCTGTATTTTTATATATAGGGAAATCCATATAATGCGCTAAATACTTAGCTTGACCTGCGACTCTCATATCCTGTGATTCTATTTCTTTTACAACTTTTTCATCCTGATGTATAAGCTGTTTTTGTCTGTTGTACTCCTTTTCTAATTTTGTTCTCATTTTTTTTGCAGGTTTTTTGTTCCCTAAAGATAGATAAAGTAATCCTCCGAAAATTGGAAATAATAAAATAGGAATTATCCACGCTATCTTATAAGCTGGATTATCCTCCTTATTAACTATAAATAAGACGACTAGTATGCTAATTACCATACATATAGCACTCATTACTTGTGAATACTCACTAAAATTCTTTATCAATTCTAGCATATATACAGCTTGTACTAGTATCATAAGACCAAATATAAAAATTCGATTAAACACTATTTTTAAATATTTCATCCTCATACCCCCTTTTTTTAACAAGCTATTCATAGTTTAAACTTATTATATCAAATTATCTTCTTTCAATAAATTATATAAAGTCGGGCTGAAGTTAAATTCCTTTATTAATTTATTTACTTCATCTAAAGCTTTTTCTGCTTTCTGTTTCGATACATTTGACTTACTAGCCCTTATTAAAATATTCTTAGGTGAATGAGCTATATCTATAAATTCTAAAAGCTGAGTTTTATATCCAACAGCCTCAAGTAGATTTCCCCTAATTGCATCAGTCATAAGAGCTGCTACTCTCTCCTGAATTATTCCGTATTTAGTTAATATATCTAGATTTTCTGCTTTCATTTGATGATTTAATTCGTGTTGACAGCATGGGACTGAAAATATCATCTTAGTATTCCACTTTATAGCATTATATAATGCATAATCTGTAGCCGTATCACAGGCATGTAGTGTAATTACCATATCTACCTTATTATTGTATTTGTACCCATTTATATCGCCTAGCTCAAAATGTAAATTATCGTATTTATAACGTTTAGCTACTTCATTGCATTTTTCTATTACATCTTCTTTTAAGTCTAAACCTATCATTTTGACATTTATCTTTTTAATTTCAACAAAATAATAATAAAGTATAAATGTTAAATAAGACTTACCACATCCGAAATCAAGTATAGTAAGCTCCTTGTAATTATTTTTCTTGATTTCATCATCTATTATCTCTACAAATCTATTTATTTGCTTGTATTTATCATATTTAGATTTTACAACCTTTCCTTCTTTAGTAAAAACGCCTAAATCTATTAAAGGCTCTATAATCATACCTTCTTCTAAAATATAGTTTTTCTTTTTATTGTGATCTTTATTTATTAAATTTGAATTATCAGCTTTTTTCTTACCCAAAAATACTTTACCCTTTTTAGATATTTTTAAATCAAATGTAGAGTCTTCACTCCATGCAGATAACTGTTTATAACTCGTGCTCATATACTCTATTAGCTTATCCTTTATTAAGCAAGTTTCTATATTTTCATGAAAAACCTGTTTATCTGTGTATTTTTCGATTTGGTAGTATTCTTTATCTTTACTCTCTTTAATATTCACATTTATTTTATTGTACTTTTCATCTTTATTTTTTTTATTACTTATAACAATTTTAAAGGCTCCACCCTCTACTATTTTATCGATAGCATTTATTAAATCCTTCATTTTTCCTCCTATCATAATCTATCCTATATGTATTTATAAATTATCTCCTATATTAAATCTACTAGACTATTATTATATCACTTACTTCAAATAATATAGCTTATTTTTATTAAAAATACGATATAAAAATTATATTGTCCGATAATTTGAAATAAACATCGTCCACATATTAAGGTAAATTTAAGGTTGATTTCATATATTATTAACATAAATTTGATAGGAGTGAAAAAATATGGCAATCAAATCTTTTAAGCGTTATGAAAAAAAATATCTTATAACGCAAGAGCAATACGATTTATTAATTCCTAAAATACTAAACTACATGGAGTTTGATGAACATTGTAAAAACAATCAAAATTACAATATCTACAGTATTTACTACGATAACGATAATAACGATGTAATAAGACATTCAATTTCAAAACCATATTATAAAGAAAAATTACGTCTCAGAAGCTATAAAATCACATCAAAGCCTGAGGACATTGTATTTTTAGAATTAAAAAAGAAAATAAATGGAATTGTAAACAAAAGAAGAATAGTGCTTACCTTTAAACAGGCTATTGATTTTTTAGAAAAAGGAATTAGACCTTGTACAGATGACTACGTAAATAATCAAGTTTTAAACGAAATAGAATACTATTTAAGTAACCATGACGTTCATCCAGCAGTTTTTATTGGATATTCTAGAAAGGCTTTTTTTGCTAAAGATAACAGAGACTTTAGACTGACTATTGATTCTAAAATTCTAACTAGAAGAGAAAATTTATCTCTTGAAGCAGGATATTTTGGGAAAGATATACTAGAAAAAAATCAATATTTAATGGAGGTAAAAATATTAGGATCTATTCCTCTATGGTTTACACATATATTATCAGAATTAAAAATATACAATACTCATTTTTCAAAATATGGGACAGAATTTATGAATTACACAAAAGAAAAACAACTTAATAATCAAAGGAGAGAACAATTATGCTAGAAAGTATTATAACATCAACATCGGGAGAATCATTTACATTTATAAATGCAATTATTGTGCTTGTCACTTCAATTGTATTAGGCTTAATTATAAGCCTATCTTATATGAAAACAAACAATAAAGATAGGTTCGGTTCAAACTTCTCAGTAACCTTAGTAATGCTACCGGTTATTATAGCTATAATCATCTTATTAGTAGGAAATAATGTAGCTAGAGCATTTAGCTTAGCTGGAGCATTTTCAATAATCAGATTTAGAAGTGCACCTGGAGATCCAAAGGATATTGCATATATATTCTTTACACTTGCTGTAGGACTTGCATGTGGTATGGGATATATAGGATATTCAATATTATTTACATTCGTTCTTTGCTTAGTGATGTTAATTTTAGAAAAGGTTAATTTCGGAATAAATAAAGAAAAAACTATGGAATTAAAAATAGTAGTTCCAGAAGATCTTAATTTTGAAGGTGTATTCGATAGTATATTAGATGAATACACAAATTCATATAGTGTCGAAAGAGTTAGAACTAGAGATTTTGGTGCATTATTTGAAATTACATATTTGATAAAATTAAAACAAGATGCTAGCTCAAAGGAGCTATTAGATAAGCTTAGATGTAAAAACGGTAACTTAAATATAAGTCTTACCTCTTCAATATCAGAATCAAAGCTTTTTATATAATCCATTCAAAAAAGGAAGTGTTACAAAATAGAGTCAAATCTATTTTGTTTACACTTCCTTTTTGTATACTATTTCATTTTTATTTATTAGAAGTTTTTACCCATACCTCTTTGCTTTTCACCATTACTTCCAGGTTTCATATCTCCTCGTGGATTCATATTTCCACTTGATGATGCTCCTTCTTGTACTAATTGATTGATTGAAGATGAAATTTCTACACTTCCTACTTCTTCTCCACCACTATATGTTCCTTCTGAATATACTCCATTTTCACTTTCTCCGTTGTATTTGCCTCCAATATAAACTTTATATGTAGAATTATCTTTTATATTAGGAGAAGACACAATAATTGAAGAATACTCTTTGCTAGGTGAAAATGTAATCAATTCATTTCCATCTTGATCCTCTATATGAACTAAAGTGTTTTTAGATTGAGATGTTAAAACTGTAGATATTACATTTTGCTCACTAGTATCGCTTGGATTTTGTAGCATTCCTGAGCTTCCAGCTGCAATCAATGTCCCACCACTTATATTGAAGCTACTTCCATAATCTAAAGACCCATTTCCACTATTAGTAGGTCCATTTACTACTACCAATCCATCAGTCATTTCAATAGTCCCATTTGAATCCAATCCATCACCAGATGCATCAACTACAATTGTACCTCCACTGATTGTCAATTTTGCATCTTGATCTGATTCAAATGGATTCGCTCCCGGTCTATTTTGTGATGAGTTGTCATTTCCACCTGATACATTCACACCATCGTCACTTGCAGTTATATTTATATTTCCACCGCTCAATGTAATTTCTTGACTTTCTATTCCTTCATAAGATTTAGAGATTTCTATATCTCCACCACTTATTTCTAAGGTTGCATCTGAGTGTATTCCGTCATCCCCAGATTTTATATCTATATCAGTATTTTTAATTTTTATTGCTCCATTTGAATGTATAGAGTCATCTGAAGAATCTATGTCTAGTTTTCCTCCATTTATTTCAATACTGCTAGATGCTTTTATACCCTTAGCACTTTCTTCTTCATCAATATCAGATGTTGTAGTATTTTGACCACCACGGTTTGCTGGTCCCCAATTACCCCAGTCTTCTTTCGTACTGGCATTTTCACTACCTCCACCAGTAGAAATTTTGATATCTCCTTCATTTATAATTAAGTTAGTTTCAGCCTGAATTCCATCTTCTCCAGAAGTTATATCAATACTTCCACCTTCTATTTGAACATAGCCTCTATCAGAATCTTCTGTATTAGTTGATTTTATACCATCTCCATCAGAAGTAACCTTTATATTCCCATCTAAAATAACTACACAATCCTTTCCTTTTATACCGTGGTTTGCAGCCTCCACAAATATATCTCCACTTTGAATTATTAAATCATCTTTGCTTGTTATACCGTTGTTATAATTTCCTTTTATATTTAATGAACCTTCTCCCATTATAACTAAATCCGATTTACTAAATATCGCAGCATTTGGTTCATCGATATTTTCCTCTAAATTATATTCTTCTCCATCTGAAATATTATTTTCACTATCCTTAGCCGTCGATAATATTACTTTATCTCCATTTACTATATTTATAGGCGAATTGTCTGAACAAGTTATATTTGCATTATCTAAAACTATATATACATCGTCTTTGTCACCTGCATCTACTATTAATTGTCCATCTGATAAGGTACCACTTATACTATAAGTTCCCGAACTATTTATAGTAATAATGTTTTTATCAACACTAGCACCTTCCCCATCGACACTTATATTATCGTTTAAATCTATATATGTATCTATTTCTCCAATTGTCTCAAGTTCTATTCCATTTATCGATGTCAAATCCTCACTTGTATTGTTGACTGATGAATTTGACGAGCATGCAGTTAAAGTTACAGTTAAAGAACACAACGATAAAAAACTTATTAATTTTTTATTCATAAAAAACCTCCTAAAACTTATATTTTTTTATATATTATCAGCAAAATCTTAAATTAAACTTAACGCTAAAATACAAATACTTTTATATTTTTTTATATTGAAATTTGACATATTACTTATACTATTATTATATTTTTTTTAATTATTTTATATATTTTATTTTTCGTTAATTTCTTATCTGATTTAATGCAAATCTTATTGATTTTTTACAAAATTTACTATAAACTAAAATTAGGTTGCTTAATTTATTAAGATAATTATTAGAAAGTACTTAAATTGGGGGGATTTTGAATATGAAGAAAAAATTAGTTGTTAAAGACAGAACTCAATGTCAAGCATGCTTAACTTGTGCTGTAGAATGTTCTATGGCTTTCTACAAAAAAGAAGGTTTAGGATGTATAGACATAACTACTAAAAAAGATGGATCTATAAACGTACAAGCATGTAACCAATGTGGTGTTTGTGCTAAAAAATGTCCAGAACAAGCTATTTCTCAAAATGCTAAAGGCGTTTATGTAATCGACAAGAAAAAATGTACTGGATGCTTAACTTGTGTTGAATCATGTCCAAGAGGAATAATAGTTAAAGCTGAAGATAAAGATACTCCTAGTAAATGTATCGCTTGTGGAAAATGTGCTAAAGCATGTCCAATGGGTATACTAGAAGTTGTAGAAGTAGAAGATTAATAATAAAAATTAATAATTAATTAATAAAAAAACAATCAGTCAAATGATTAAAAAGGCATAATCTTTATGGTTATGTCTTTTTTTATTTTATAAATAATTACTTTCTACATTTTTCTACATTTAATTATCATATTGATAATATTTTTATAATGCATAGGAAATTATATTCCTTTGAAATTGTGGATAAATATAATTTCCGTCATGCATTTCAAGAAAATCAACATTATGGATCTTTAAGATAAAGATTTTCTTATATAATTACAATACTATATAAAAATATTACTGCTGATATACAATATCAATATATTAAATTAATTTAGAATTTTCTAAATATTATATATTTTTTTCATAAATATTTTTTTTTATTAAGACATAAATCATTTTTTTAGTTAATATAATTATAGGTATATTATTTTTTTAAGTTAACTTATTATTTAAAAACTAATTCTTCTAAAAAAAATATATATGGATAGTTTTATAGAATTTATTTTTACTTTTGATTTAAAAATACGCAATACTTATCGATCATATATATTTTTAGATTTTAGGTATATCTAAGGTATTAAAGGTATTAAAAATATTTACGGTTTTTAAAAAATAAGTTTTCTAAATTTTCTTTAAATTTAGGAGGGGTTTTATGGAAAATATAGTAAATGCAGTCAATAACGTCGTGTGGAGTAACTGGTTAGTTTATTTATGTTTATTAACAGGGGTTTATTTCTCTCTAAGAACTAAATTCTCTCAAGTAAGAAACATAAAAACTATGGTCAAATTACTTCTTAGTGGTGAAAAATCTGATGAAG
>NZ_JBJDXL010000038.1:0-1810 GCF_051866655.1 Intestinibacter sp. | reverse complement strand
ATTATAGTAGGTTTACTTTGTTCAACTGTTGGAGCAGCAGCAACTAGATTATTTCCAGGAGTTGAAGATGGAATATTTACAATAACTACAATAGGTGTATTAAATCCAGTACTTGCAGGAATTGTTTAGTAAATACTGATTTGGCATTAATGATAGCATATATAATTTCAGCAGTTACTTTATATGTTGTAAGTATGAATGATAAAAAAGGTAAAATTCAGAAAGAATCAGTTATATAAAATTTATAAATATTTTATATATTAAATAAAATAAAAATAAGAAATCATATGAAAAATAAAAATCAAGAAATAAAGCAAGGGAGGAGAAAAATGTCTTATAGAGTTTTAGCAATAAATCCAGGATCTACATCGACAAAATTTGCTGTATATGAGGATGAAAAACCGATATTAGTAAAAGGAATAGAACATAGTGTTGATGAAATTTCAAAGTTTAATAACATATTAGATCAATATGAAATGAGAAAAGAGCAAATACATAATGTATTAGATGAAAATAATATAGATTTAAAAACTATAGATACTATAGTTGGTAGATGTGGAGGGCTTCCACCAGTAAAAAGTGGTGCTTATCAAATAAACGATGCTATGATAGACAGACTGAGAAATAATCCTACTTTAGAACATGCATCTAATTTAGGCGCTGTTATAGCTTATTCTCTATCAAAAGAAATAGGTGTAGACGCCTATATATACGATCCAGTTTGTGTAGATGAAATAATAGATATAGCTAGACCTTCAGGTCTGAAGGAGATGGACAGACATTGTTTAACTCATGCTTTAAATACAAGAGCTATGGCTATAAAATATGCAAAGATGAATGGCAAAGATTACAATGATTTAAACTTAATAGTTGCACATTTAGGTGGAGGAATTAGTTTAAATGTACATGAAAAAGGTCGTATTATAGATTTTATATCTGATGAAGAGGGTCCTTTCTCACCAGAACGTGCAGGAAAGCTACCTGTGACTAGAGTAATAGATTTGTGCTACAGTGGAAAATACAATCATAAAGAAATGAAAAAAAGAGTTAGAGGACAAGGTGGCATATTCTCTTATCTAAATACTGTAGATGCTAGAGAGGTAGAAGCTAAAATAGAAAGTGGAGATGAATACGCAAAATTAATATACGATGCAATGGCGCTTCAAATAGCAAAAGGAATAGGCGAACTAGCTACTGTTGTAAATGGAGAAGTAGATTCTATAATTATTACAGGTGGAATAGCTTATTCTAAATACATAGCTGAAAGTATTAAAAACAGGGTTAAATTTATTGCTCCAGTGGAAATATTGCCAGGTGAAAATGAATTAGAAGCTCTTGCATTTGGAGGACTTAGAGTTTTACGTGGAGAAGAAAAAGCTAGAATTTATAAAGAAGACTAATTTATAATTTTAAGCATATAAATAGTAAAATCGAATAAATTATGCTCGAAAATATCTAAAAAAATTAAAATAGCGTCAAGGAGAAAAACGATGATTAAAAAATTAAATCAAATATTAGATGTTTTAAAAGGAAGCGACAAGGTAGTTTTATCAGTTGCAGCAGCTCATGATGAAGAAGTATTGTTAGCTATAAAAAGTGCTGTTCAAATGAATATAATAATACCTATATTAGTAGGTCAAGAACAAAAAATAAGAGAAATATCAAAAAAAATAAATTTCGATTTAGATGGAATAAAAATAATAGATAAAGAAACTATAGAGGAATGTGCAGAAACTGCTGTTAAATTAGTTTCTTCTAAGGAAGCAGACTTTGTTATGAAGGGACTTTTAGATACTTCTGTAATATTAAA
>NZ_JBJDXL010000037.1:0-7952 GCF_051866655.1 Intestinibacter sp. | reverse complement strand
CCATTCTTAAAAGCATTAGATAAGAGAAATTACATAGAAGAGCAAAATTTAGAAAAAGAAGATTCTGCTATGTAATTGAATTATAAATATATAGTTAGATTATAAATTAAAAAATTATTAAGCTAGTTAAATTAGAAAAAAATTACCCGTATATAAAAAAACTACCCATAATATAATAAAAAAACATACATAAATAAATTTAAAATTAATTAATTTTATAAAGGAGATATAGATATGACAGTACAATACGAATTTCCAAAAGGCTTTTGGTGGGGAACTGCTACATCAGGTCCTCAAGCAGAAGGAGCAGCAGATATAGATGGTAAAAAGATGAGTATTTGGGACTATTGGTATAAAGAAGAACCTAGTAGATTTTTCGACAATGTAGGTCCACAAGATACTTCTACATTCTATGCAAATTACAAAGATGATATAAAATTATTAAAAGAAACAGGACATAATTCATTTAGAACATCTATACAATGGTCAAGACTTATACCAGATGGAACTGGAGAAGTAAACCCAAAAGCAGTAGAGTTTTACAACAATGTTATAGATGAACTTATAGCAAATGATATAATGCCAATATTTAATATATTCCATTTTGATATGCCTATGTGCATGCAAGAAAAAGGTGGATGGGAAAACAGAGAAGTTGTAGATGCATATGCTGAATATGCGAAGAAATGCTTTGAACTATTTGGAGATAGAGTAAAGCATTGGATAACATTTAATGAACCAATAGTTCCAGTAGAAGGTGGTTATCTTTACGACTTTCATTATCCAAATGTAAAGGATGGAAAAAGAGGAGCACAAGTAGCATATCATACAATGCTTGCAAGTGCAAAAGCTATAAAAGCATATAAAGAATTAGGACAAGATGGTCAAATAGGAATAGTTCTTAACTTAACACCATCATATCCTAGAAGTACAGAAAATGAAGCTGATGTAAAGGCAGCTCATATAGCTGATTTATTCTTCAATAGAAGCTTCCTAGATTCTTCAGTATTAGGAGAAATCCCAGCTGAATTAATAGATTTATTAAAAGAACATGACGTATTACCTGTTTATGAAGAAGGAGATTTAGATCTTATAAAAGAAAATACAGTGCAATACTTAGGTGTTAACTACTATCAACCAAGAAGAATAAAAGCAAAAGAAAGTGAATATAAAGAAGATGTATTTATGCCAGATATGTTCTTCGATAACTATGAAATGCCAGGACGTAAGATGAATCCATATAGAGGATGGGAAATCTACGAAAAAGGTATATACGATATATGTACAAACTTAAGATTAAACTACAACAATATACCTTTCTATATATCTGAAAATGGTATGGGTGTAGAAGGTGAAGAAAAATACATAAATTCTGAAGGTGTAGTTGAAGACGACTATAGAATAGATTTCATAAAAGATCACTTAAAATGGTTACATAAAGGTATACAAGAAGGCGCTAATTGCAAGGGATATCATTTATGGACATTTATAGATTGTTGGTCATGGACTAATGCATATAAAAATAGATACGGTTTAATAGCATTAGATTTAGAAACACAAAAAAGAACTATCAAGAAAAGTGGTAGATGGTTTAAAGAGGTAGCTGATAACAATGGATTCTAAGAAAGTAGTTTGCTTTGATATAGGTGGAACATTTGTTAAATACGGTGTATTAGATTACGAAGGAAACATAATAGCTAAAGATTCATTTAAAACAAATATTGATAATGGACAAGAAATCTTAGATAATATGTGTGACGTAATTGAAAAATACATGAAAATATTTCAAATCGAGGGGATATCTATAAGTTCCCCTGGATTTGTAGATACTGAATTAGGTATTATTACAGCAGGCATAATAATTGAAGGATTTATGGGATTAAACGTAAAGGAATATTTCCAAAGTAGATTCAATTTGCCTGTAGCAATTGACAATGATGCCAACTGTGCTACAATAGCTGAACATAAATTAGGTAACGGAAAAGGTTGCAAGAATTTAGTTTGTGTAACTATTGGAACAGGTATAGGTGGAGGAATCATCATAAATAATGAAATTTACCATGGAAGTAAATTTATGGCAGGAGAGTTCGGATTTATGTTTATAAATGGAACAAAAAGAGAAAATCCAGAACAATATATTTATAGTAATTACGCATCTACAAGAGCATTAGTTGAAAAAGCATCAGCTAAATTAAATGAAGATATAGACGGAAAAGAAATATTTTCAAGAGCTGAATCAGGGGATTTAGCTTGCCAAGAAATATTAGAAAAATTCTATGACGATTTATCTTTAGGAATTTACAACTTAGCTTATATTTTAAATCCAGATAAGATCCTTTTAGGAGGGGCTATATCTCAACAAGAATGCCTGATAGATGAAGTTAAGAAAAGAATGGATAGATATGAATACAGCTTTTCTAAAAGTGTAAATGAATATGTAGACATAGACAGATGTAAATTTTTAAATGATGCAGGTCTAGTAGGATGTCTATGCAATTTTGTAAATAAATATTAAATCATAAAAGGGGGAGAAATAATGGATAGTCAACAAATTTTCGATGTATCATTTCAAATAATAGTAAGTAGTGGTGAAGCACGTAGTATGGCAATGGAAGCTATATCTTTAGCTAAAGAAGGTAAAATAGAAGAAGCTAGACAAATGCTACAAGATGCTAGAACAGAAATAAATAAAGCTCATAAACACCAAACAGAATTAATAACAGCAGAAGCAAACGGTGAAAAAAATGAAGTTTCTGTATTATTAATACATTCTCAAGACCACTTAATGAACGGTATGACAGTTCTTGATATGGCTGGAGAATTTATAGATGTATATGAAAAAATAAAATAATTAAAAGACAGCTCGAACCTTTCAAACATATACATCGTTTGAGAGGTTCAGTTGATTTAAGGAGGAGAAATAATGTCAATATTTAAAATGAAGCCCTATTATAGTGAAAAAATATGGGGATATGAAAAATGGAATTTATCAACTCACAAAGCAGGATCTTCTATAATAGAAGAAAACAACGAATCTTTATCAAGTTATCTAAAATCTGATCTTCCAATATTAATCAAAATAATCAAATCAAATGATTCCCTATCAGTTCAAGTACATCCCGATGATGAATTTGCAAGAAAATATGAAAATGACAATGGAAAAACTGAATGTTGGTATATATTAGAAGCTGATGAGGATGCGAAATTAGTTTGTGGTTTGAAGGAGGGGATCGATAAAGCTCAACTTAGGGATATTATTAAAAACGGTCAATTTTCAAACTACTTGGAATATATAAATGTAAAACCTGGAGATATGATATATATTCCTGCTGGAACTGTTCATGCAATAGGAGCAGGCATAAAATTAATTGAGGTACAACAAAGCAGTGACGTAACTTATAGATTGTATGATTGGGATAGAGGAAGGGAACTTCATATAGAAAAATCGTTAGAGGTTATAAATTATAACAAGGATAATGGGTTTGGAAAAATCGAAAAATTCGAAAAATTGGAAACTCCGTACTTTAAAGTTGAAAAGGTAAGGGTGGATGATTGCATTTGCGAATCAACTCAAGATAATTTTTGCTCATTTACTGTTATACACGGAAATGGAAGTGTAATTTTTGAAAATAAAGAGATGAAAATTAACCCAGAAGAAACTATATATATAGAACCAAATACTAAATATGAAATAAAAGGTAAATTAGAATTAATTAAAGCATATTAAAGATAGATATTTAAATAAAAATTATAAAATTTAATGAAAATATATAAAGGGAAATATTTGTTCTGCTCGTATTTTTTAATTAAAATACGAGCAGATTTAATGTTATATGAATATAATCTGTCTTTATTTAAAATAAGATTTTTTATCTAAATCAAGCGATGTAATAGTTGAGCAAATCAAAATTTCCTCGATTGAAGTAATTGTAGCAACTATAAAAACAAAATACATATAAAATTTGCATGAAATAAAATAATTTAAAATAGGATAAACAAAAATCAACAACCCAGTTAGTTTATTCAAATAAGTATGAATCATTCCAAACTGCTTAAATCTAATAAAAATCACGATTATAGAAGAAACCTTAATTAGAGCAATTACAAAAATCCATATCACCATATAAAAACTTAACTTTAAGATAGGTATAAACTTAAATAAAATAACTGAGATAATAAGTATATCTGCAACACTATCGAGTTTAGCACCGAATTCACTAGTAGCATTTATTTTACGAGCGATTAACCCATCTAACACATCAGTAATACCACATATTGTGTATATTAAAATAAAAGGTAAATTTACCGGATTTAAATAAAAAAGTACAATAGATAAAACTATTCTCGAAAAAGATAGAGTATTAGGTATATGCTTCATTTTATCTAAATTTTATCTAAGCTCACCATTTTTCCACCGTCAAAAAGTGTAAATTGTCCGCCAGATCTTATTATTTCATCTACCTTATTTTGTTTTGTAACTATATAGCCAGATAAATTAGTAATTCCATAATCAAATAAAACAGGTGCAAGCGGAACAGATGGACCAACTAGAGATACTTCAGCGTTTTTATTGATTATTTGTAAGAGTCTAGGAAGTGTTTTATTAGTAAAGGTCATTCCTGTTATAAATACAAAATCCTGTTCTGGTAAAATATATTCACATGCACTGTCTGGATAATCTCCATTAGATGGATTTCTCTCTAAAATAGAAAGCTCACATATATCTCCAAATTGTCTTTCGATAGCTGGAAAATGACCTATTACAGTTACCTTTTTACCTTTTACTTTATCGGCAAATGATACGAAGGCATCTTTTTGATGGCTACCTTCTTCTGGGCTAGAGTCTAGTTTAAATCCAGGAAGCTTTTCGACCTTTCTAAAGTCGTTGTAGTATGAGTTTATTGCAGCCATACCGAAAGATGCTTCTTCAAAGTTCCAAGATTTAATTTTTTCGGCCGCTTTTCTTAAAGGCATTCCTTTTAATGATTCTTCAATTATCATAGGACGAGAATGTCCCTTTACTGTCAAAGCAACTCCAGCGTTTTCGTTAGTTTTTACATTAGTCCAGTGAACTCCCATATTAAAATAATCTATGACGATATCCTCTGGTATACCTTTGATTAAATCATCGTATAAAGACCACATAATTTTTCCTCCTATAAATACTCAATATCTCTTAGAAGCTCGACTTCTATTAAATCCCCTTTTTTAAATGACTTTCCACCTAATTCAAATACATACATAGCATTTGCACTCATGCATCTAGCTAAATTCATAGATTTGAAGTTTAGAGGTGTGATGTAGTATTGGTCGCCTTCTTTTTTAACATCCATCATAGATAAGAATTCGGCATCTCCCCAGCATTCAAGGTCCTTTGTTATGATTCCAGTTATTTTTTGTTTAGCTACATTTGGTAATCCTAAGAATTTATTGACGATAGGATTTATACACCAATTTAAAGCATTGAAAGCTCCTATTGCAGGACCAGGCACGTTTATAACTGGTTTATTGTCTATCATAGCTAGACATAGTGGACGACCTGGAGCCCTAGTTGTCCAATGGCAGTATATTTTTCCTTTGCTTTTTAGAAGTCTAGCATTGAAATCCTCTTCTCCTTTAGATGATCCACCGTTTAGAATTACTATATCGCATTCAGATAATGCTTTATCTAAAGCTTGTTCAAGTAATTTGAAATCATCCTTTACGATAGGGTAGTTTATAACATCTGCTCCCATTTCCTTTAGCATAAATTTCGCTAGTACACTGTTGCTGTCGATGTTTTTTCCTCTAGTTACTTCCTGGCCGACAGCGATTAATTCGCTACCAGTAGGGATAAATCCTACTATTGGTTTTTTATAAACTGAAACCTCTGTTATACCTGCCATAGCTATAGCTGCTAAATCAGTAGGTACAAGCTTTACGTTTTTACCTAATACAAATTCATCGTATTTAAGTGAACTACCGGCCTTTTTAGTAAGACAACCAGGAGTTACTTTTATATCAGGATTTATATGAAGTTTGTTGTTTTCATCAAAAGACACATCTTCTATTCTTATTATTGAATCGTATTTATCATCAAAATCATCACCAGTATCAGCTCTGACGTATTCGCATCCTAATGTCCAGTTGCTAGTGTCAGGTATACCGTTTTCAAACATAGAAGAGCAAACGGCAATTCCGTCTAGCATGGAAGCTCTGACCATAGGAATTGTTACCTTAGAAAGTATATCTTCTGCTAAAACTCTGTTTAATGCTTCGTCAAGTGGTACTATTTCTGTTTTTCTATCTACGTTGTATTCTTCGAGAAATTTTTTCATTACTTCTTTACTCTTTGCTACTTTCATTATTTTTCTTCCTCCTTTGTAATAATAAACCATCTGCCACAGCTTGGATTTTCTAAAATTTCATAAGAGAAATTTAGACGGTCAAACATTTTTCTGTATTCATCTGTAGTCATAGTTTTTTGTTTTTTCTCCAAACATTTAGGCCAATCAGGGTTTACTTTTCTCATTTCTATTTTTATTTTTTTAGCTGTTTCTTCATTTCCAAGTCCTGTACCTATGTAGGTTTTTCCTCCTGGTGACAGAACGCGATAAATTTCCTTAAAGGCAAGCTCTAAATCCTTCCAAAAACCTATAGAGCCCCTGCTTATAATTAAATCAAAGGTTTCGTCTTCAAATGTCAGATTGTGAACATCTTGAATTGATACATTCACTTTATCAATTAAGTTCCAATCTTTAGCCCTTTTAGAAGCTATGGACAAGGCTTCTTCATTTATATCACAAAGGTCAGCTTGAAAAGCACCTTTTTTTAAAAGTGTCAAACCTAGATGACCTCCTCCGCAGCCTATATCTAAAACTTTACCAGCTGTAATATTTGTATATTTTATAATGTCGTCGGTAATTACATCGTATATTGGCATGAATATTTTATCTGCAATATTGTCGTATTCAAAAGCTGAAGTTTTCATAAGTTAGAGTCCTCCAAATTTAATTTTATAGTGTTTTGATATGTTAAGTTGTATTTAATATATATGTAAGTGAAATTTAAATGCATTTTTATAGTGTTTTGCCATAATAGTAATTCATTTGGAAAGTAATGTCAACAATTAAACTTTACTAATTTTTTTGTATTTTATTGACAGATTTTTACAATGAGACTACTATAAAACTATAAATATAATATATGTCTTCGGGGCAGGGTGAAATTCCCTACCGGCGGTGATAGCCCGCGAACTATTTTTAATAGCTGATTTGGTGAAATTCCAAAGCCGACAGTATAGTCTGGATGAGAGAAGAGAAAATGATGGTTTAGATAGTATTATGCTCGGAGATGTTTTTCTTCGAGCTTTTTTAGTATAGAAATATATACTTTTATATCCGAATTTATATCCGAAGATATAGGAAATTTGGAGGCATATTAAATGACAAAATATTATATTGGATTTGATTGTGGTACACAAAGCGCTAAAACAGCATTATACAGAGATGACATGGTTTGTATGGCTAAGACTCAGATAGCTACTAATTTAAAATGTCCAAAACCTGAATGGCTTGAAATGGATGTAAATGATTATTTATCAGGGGTAATAGAAGGGATAAAATACTGTGTTGAAACTAGCGGTATAGATCCTAAAGATATTAGAGCTATTTGTGGTGATGGTGTTATCTGCGGAATTGTCGGAGTTGATGAGGATTTAAATCCTATTACACCGTATATAAATTATTTAGATTCAAGAACTAAGGAAGATGCAAAATGGCTAAATGAAAATGTAGAGGCTATTTGGGCTACAGAGAGTGGAAATGCTTATGTTGATTCTTTTTATCCACCTTTATTTGCGCGTTGGTTTTTAAAAAATGTAGATGGATTTAAAGAAAATGGTGCAAAGCTTTTGAACAATGGTCCATATGTATTAGCTAAATTAGCTGGACTTAAGGCAAAGGATGCATTTA
>NZ_JBJDXL010000036.1:0-1816 GCF_051866655.1 Intestinibacter sp. | reverse complement strand
ATGGATAATTGAAATACCTGTAGTTTTTCTACTTTTGTTGATGCTTGCTATTGCCGCTTATCTTGTATTTATAATTATAAGAGAATATGATTATCGCAGGCATTCTATTACAAGCTCGTCAATTAAGGAAAGTATCGACCATTTGACGACTGGACTCTGCTTTGCTCGCCCTGATGGTGTGGTTGTACTTATGAATCATCTTATGGATGAGCTATGTCATAAGATTATTGGGACTGACCTGCAAGATGCAAATCTGTGTTGGGAGATACTATCCCATGGCGAGAATTTGCAAAATGTCGAGCGATTATCTGAAGGAGAGCAGCCATCTTTTTGTTTATCAGATGGGACTGTGTGGACGTTTAAAAAAGAAATATTAGATGGAGTGTTTCAGTTGAGTGCAGCAGATACAACACAGGAATACAAATTGATTGATGAATTAAAAGAGAAAAACAAAGAGCTTCGAGCTATGAACCTAAGAATCCGTCAGTACGGCGAAAAGGTCGATGACTATATAAGAGAAAAAGAACGACTAGAAACCAAGGTGAATATTCACAATCAGCTAGGTCAGGCACTTCTTGTGTCACGCCATTACCTGAAGAATCACAACAGCAACACCAAAGAGATACTAGATATGTGGAAACGCAATATAGAAATGCTCAGCATGGAAGCAGAATCATATTCTACTACAGATCAGTTTCAAACACTTTTAGAAGTTGCACGTTCAGCAGGTATCACAGTTGAAATTGAGGGGGAAGCTCCAAAGGGAAAAGAAGTTAAACAGTTGTTTACTACAGCTGCTATAGAAGCGTTGACTAATGCAGTCCGTCATGCCGATGCAAAATATATAAACATAAAATTATCACAGACTGAAAATACATTTATTATAAGCTTTTCAAATGACGGAAAACTACCTGCAGAGAAAATAACAGAAGGCGGTGGACTTAGCTCCTTGCGTAAAAAGGTGGAGCAGCATTTTGGAGAAATGGAAATAACAACTATTCCTCAGTTTACTCTGACGCTGAGATTGAAAAAAGAAGGAGGTGCGGCAACATGGTAAAAGTATTAATTGTAGAAGATGACCCTATGGCACGCAAGCTTTTAGAAATTTTTATCAATAATAGTGAAAACTATGAGCTTGTAAATTCAATAGAAAGTGCAGCCATGGCAGAATTTTACTGCCTGACGAATCCCGTCGACGTAATTCTGATGGATGTATGCACCTCTATGGACGCCAACGGATTGGAGGCTGCCGAGAAAATTAAGAGCAAATTTCCTGCGATTAAGGTGATTATTATTACGAGTCAGCCTGAATGTAGCTTTATTGACAGAGCACACGCTATTGGCGTCGACAGCTTCTGGTATAAAGAGGCAGAGGCTGAAAAAATACTAGAGATACTCGACCGTACTATGGCAGGCGAATCTGTATATCCAGATAGCAGATTATCCCTTAAAATAGGGGAGGCATTCAGTGAAGAATTTTCAGAGCGCGAACTGGAAATCCTTCGAGAATTGATCAACGGAGAAACAGATGCAGCTATTGCAAATAAGCTCCATCTATCTCTGCGCACAGTCAAAGGATACATACAGGACATGCGCCTCAAAACAGGATTTAGAAATAGAACCGAGCTCGCTGTTCGTGTCAGAGAAAGCGGTCTTGTAATTAACGACCATAAAAATAAAGAAGAATAAAATATTAAAATCTCACCTGTACAAAAATTTGCACTAAAGTACGTTACGAAAAAAAATAGCTCTTGTTATTATATATAGTATATTGGAGTACTATTGTATTTTTTTAAAATCTGGACAAGAATACGAT
>NZ_JBJDXL010000035.1:0-1818 GCF_051866655.1 Intestinibacter sp. | reverse complement strand
TAGGATCTGACTCAATGAGTTTAGCAACAGAAGGATTATTAGCTAAAACAAGTACTCACCCAAGAGCATTTGGTACTCAAACTAAAGTTTTATCTGAATATGTAAGAGATAGAAAATGCTTCTCTCTTGAAGCAGCTGTAAGAAAATTAACTGGTCTTCCAGCACAAGTATTAAAATTAGACAGAAGAGGAACTTTAGCTGAAGGAAACTATGCAGATATAGTAATATTCAATCCAGATACTGTACAAGATAAAGCAACTTATGCTAATCCAAAACAATATCCACAAGGAATTGAAACTGTACTTGTAAATGGTGTAGTTGCTTTAGAAAATGGTAAACAAGTAGATGTATTACCAGGAAAATTATTAAAAAACGCTTATGCAAGACAAAATCAATAATTTTTAATCAAAATAATTAATATGTAAACATCAATAGTCATTAACCTTTTAAAATATTATAATACAGTTCGTATACCGAGAACTTAAAAACCCTTGTCCCTTAAGAAATGACTATTAATATAGAAAAGGGGAATTGCCATTATGGTGGTTCCCCTTTTTGAAAAAGTAATAAAATGGAGGCTTTATAGATGTTAGACATAAAAATAATAAATGGAATTATAGTAGATGGTTCTGGTAAAGAAGCTTATAAGGCTGATTTAGGAATAATAGGAGATAAAATAGCAAAAATAGGTGATCTATCTAGTGAAGATGCAAAAACTATAATAGATGCAAAAGGACAAGTAGTATCACCAGGATTTATAGATATGCATACTCACTCAGATATGTCTTTAGTATATGATAGAAACGCATGTAGTAGAATACGTTCAGGTGTAACAACAGATGTTATAGGAAACTGTGGTATAGGTGTAGCGCCAGTAAAAGAAGAAAATAGACAATTATTACTTGACTATTTAGGAACAAGAATAGTTGGAAGTATGCCAGTAAAACTAGAATTACCATGGGATAGCTATGAAAGCTATGTAAAATACATGGAAGAAAATCCACCAGCAGTAAATATAGCACCACTTCTAGCTCAAGGACCAATTAGAATATATGAAATGGGATTCTCTAAAGAAGAACCAACTGACAAAGAATTAGAAAATATGGTCGATTTAGCAGATGAATGTATGCAAGAAGGACCTCTAGGAATGACTTCAGGTCTTGTGTATTTACCAGGTGAATATACTACACAAAATGAATTAGTAGAGCTTTGCAAAAAAGTCGCTAAATACGATGGTTTCTATGCAACTCATATGAGAAATGAAGGAGACGAAATATTTGAAGCAATGGATGAAGCTATAGATGTAGCTAAAAAATCAGGTGTAAGACTTCATATATCTCACTTAAAATGTTTAGGACATAAAAATTTTGGACAAACAGATAAATTATTTGCAAAAATAAACAAGGCTAGAGAAGAAGGCGTTAAAATGTCATTTGATGTTTATCCATACAACGCAGGAATGACTTCTCTATCAGCATTACTACCTCCTTGGATGTTTGAAGGTGGAGTAGACAAAATGGTAGAGAGATTAACTGATGAAAAAAATAGAAAGCAAATAATTCACGATATAGAAAATGGATTACCAGGATGGCAAAACTTCGGTGGAAACTTACGTTCATGGGATGATGTAACAATAGTTTCAGTTACTAAGGATGAAGATTCTTGGAGGGAAGGAATGAAACTAACTGAAATAGCAGCTAAATGGGATAAAGACGTATACAATACAATGTTTGACATACTTTATAAGGAAAATGGTAGAGTTCAAGTAACGATAGTATTGATGGATGAAAAGGACGTAGAAACTATATTATGCCATCC
>NZ_JBJDXL010000034.1:0-7999 GCF_051866655.1 Intestinibacter sp. | reverse complement strand
CAAATATTAGAACAAAAGTGATTAATTTAGGACTAAAAGAAAATAAATGTGAAGAATGTGGTATAACTGAATGGAGAGGAAAACCAATCACTATACAACTTCATCACATAAATGGAGACAGATCAGATAATAGAGTAGAAAATCTGAGAATGTTATGTCCTAATTGTCACAGTTAGACAGACAATTTTTGCAGAAGAAAAGAACTTCTAGAGAAGTAGTCTTAAAATTGAGTGCACTGATGGAAACATCAGATGTAGAATCTCCCTAACAAACGGAAACCTTGTCTGTGGTGACATAGACTTTGGCGACGGCTCTCTAAATTGAAAATGTTATATTTTGGGGAAACAATAGAACTATTGATAACAGTCACAAACTACAGAAATGTAAGGATTAAACATTTTCATAAATGGCGTAGAGGCCATACAGGAGATACCTAAGTTAGAAAGTACTAGTTTTGTAAAAGATAGTATTAGTCAGATTAATGTGGGTCACAGATTTACCCCGCTAGTACATAAATCTTGCAAGTTTTCTAATATGGTAAAGAAATGGTCCAGACTACAAAGACTTAAAATTAAGTCTGCTTGTGTAAAAGCAAGTGTAGCATGAAAATCTGTCGGGCAGTAATGCCCGTGTGGGTTCGAATCCCATTCGGAGCACTAAAGGTTTGATAGTTCAACAGGATAGAACAACTCCCTCCTAAAGAGTAGATCTGAGTTCGAGTCTCAGTCAGACTTCTAACTTTTTAAATAGATTATCATGGACAAAAACGAAAGAAAAGAAGACAATCTCAAAATACTGAAAAAGCTAGAGAGTTATCTGAATAAGTATCCAGATATAAGATTTATTCAGGCGTTATGGTCCCTACATATTGTAGACGAGCTGGATAGATTTTATGAAGAACCATCAATTACTATAAAAAGAATGGTGAATAAGGGGTTATAGTAACCTGAAAATTAAAAATATTATTATGAATATAAAGGTATTCCAAGAGGAATTTAGCACAGCAGATAAGATAATTATGCACCTTGTAGAAATAGACTTGTTATGGAAGAAGCCGTAAACAGCCTATTTATTTGTCAGTGTAGCAGTACAGAACATCAGCTAATCTTTTCTTATTTTCCAGAAGAGAAGGGAGATGTATATGTATCTGTCCACTTAACTCCAGAATATAGAATCTGGAAGCGCATTTGGATGGCTATTAAGTATATCTTCGGATATAAGTGCAAATTTGGACACTTTGACGAATTTATATTTAAGAAGACAGATGCTGACAAATTACAATCTGTAGTAAACTATCTCAAATCTTGATGTGTTCAACATTAGATCCCTGTGAGAGTTTATACTCTTGCGGGGATTTTTTTTTTACATTTAAGATATGGTTAACAAGATTAAAACATTTTTTAAGAAGTGTTTAATAATAATAGGAGATGCTTCTATTATTATCACTTGCTTCCTAGCTTGCGGCACAAAGAATAAGGAGCAACCTATGGAAGAGAGGACCTATGAACTCGATCTTATAAATGGTAAAACATATACAGTTACTATAAAGTGTCATAGAGATGCTAAGGAGATTTGTTATCTTCCAAGCAGTAAGGCTGCTGCTAACGTGTTTGAAGTAAGAGCCCTTAAGTATAATTACTTTGGAATACCTAATGGAAGGAATTGGTGGGATTATACTTGTAACGGAGTAGTAATGTATAGAAGAGTACGATAATGCTAGAGATAAAAGAAGGAGATCGTATTTCATTTAGAAATGAGTACGGTGGGAGAAGTGACGCTTATGTCCTTTACAAGTTTTGGTTATTTGGCTGGAAACTAAGGATTGTTACCTATAAGAGCCAAGAGTATATAACAATTAGTATTAAACGAGTAACTAGTATTTTAGAAAGGAACGCCATTGGAAAATGACTTATACACTCATAACTGATGGAGCATATTCATCTTCTAGAGATCAAGGCGGAATAGGTCTGGTCTTTCTTAAAGAAGATAAGAAGATCCTTGAATACTCAAAGATGTATAAAGGGGTTACAAACAATATGATGGAATTGGGGGCTGTAATCATAGGACTTAGGTTTATTAAGAAGCCGATTGATTCTCTTACTATTGTCAGTGACTCTATGTACGTAATTGGGTGCGCTACTAAAGGATGGAAGAGAAAGAAAAATGTAAAACTTTGGGAGGAATTTGATAGACAGTACTCCAGAGTAAAAGAATTATGTCCAAATATAACTTTCGTACATACGAAGGGGCATAACGGAGATAAGTGGAATGAATACTGTGATAAGTTAGCAGTAAGTGCGTCTAAACAAATAGGATAATGATTTATTTTAAACTATTAAAAAGAATTATAATTCATAAATTCTGGGTAGCTTACTATTGTTTTCAAGTAGGGTTATACTGGCAAGGAATAATTCACGACTTATCTAAGTTTAGTAGAACGGAGTTTCTACGTTCTATAAAATACTGGGACGATGAAATAAGTTCTCTAGCTAATGAGAAGAGGGTAAATGGATATTCCGAAACATTCCTTCATCATAGGGGAAGAAATCCTCACCATTATGAATATTGGATTCATAGTTTAGATGAAGGAGGGGTTCCGGCAGAAATGCCAAGGAAGTATGCTATAGAATTAGCTTGCGACTATTTAGCTGCTTGCAGAACCTATGGAGGAAATCCGAGAAGTGAGATAAATTGGTGGGCTAAGTATAGTCCAAAAATGAAGATGCACGAGAAGACTAAATCATATATCCATAATATATTTCAGGGATTTAATAAGGGTAAGACTCTGAAAGCTGCTATAGATTTTGCGGACTTACTCGGATATTCATAAAAAAAAAATTACTTTATAAATGAAAGAAACAATTCTTTTGACCGATGGCTATAAGCTCGGTCATCATTTCCAATACCCAAAGGGTACGGAGATGGTCTATTCTAACTGGACTCCTAGAAGCTGTAAGTATTTTCCTGAAGCAAGCGAAGGTTCAGTAGTCTTTGGTATTCAATATCTAGTTAAGGAATACCTAATTAAGCAATTTAATGAGAACTTCTTTAACCTTCCTAAAGAACAAGCTGTTAAGGAGTTCCATGATAGAGTAGATAGCTTTGTAGGAATATCCAACGTAGGAATAGAGCATATTGAGGCTCTTCATGACCTAGGATACTTACCTATAGAGATAAAGGCTCTTCCAGAGGGCTCTGTTTGTCCTATTAGGGTGCCAATGATGACCATAAAGAATACTCTTCCGGAGTTCTTTTGGTTAACTAATTATTTGGAAACTCTTATAAGCTCTGTTCTATGGCTACCTTGTACTTCTGCGACTTCAGCTAGGTTGTATAAGAAAGAGTTAAAGCGTCATGCTAAGCGTACAAGCTTCCCTGGAGACGCGAATATTGGCTTTGCTTGTCATGATTTCTCTATGAGAGGAATGGCTGGCATCGAAGCAGCTATTGTCTCTGGTATGGCTCATATGACTTCATTCTGTGGAAGTGAGACTATTCCTGCTATTAGAGCAGTCGAGGAATACTATAATGCTGACTCTTCAAAGGAGTTAGTAGCTGCTACAGTTCCTGCAACAGAGCATTCTGTAATGTGTGCTGGTGGAAAGGAGGATGAGCTCGAGACTTTCCGTCGTCTTATTTGTGAAGTATATCCAAAGGGGATTGTAAGTATCGTTTCTGATACTTGGGACTTCTGGCAGGTAGTTGAAGATTTCCTTCCAAAGCTAAAGAAAGAAATTATGGCTCGTGATGGACGGGTCGTTATTCGTCCTGATAGTGGAGATCCTGTAGACATCATCTGTGGATTAAGAACCAACCCTCACTTTAATACTCGTATAGTAGAAGGTCGTTACTATTGCTGCTACGCCCCGTTTGATATTGATTCCGAGTATGTAGAAGTTTCTGAAGGACAGTACTACGGTGCATATTATATGCTTGGTAAGACCTTTGGTTGGAATACCACAGATACTGGATTCAGGTATCCTTCGACAAAAGTAGGATTGCTCTATGGAGATTCTATTACTTTGGAACGCCAGAAACAGATCTATCTGAGATTAGAGGGAGCTAGTATGGCTGCTTGCAATCTAGTTCTTGGAGTAGGTTCATTTACTTACCAATTCAAGAGTCGCGATTCACTTGGCTTAACTGCGAGGCCCTTTATACAGTAATGTATATCGAATAACTGGAAGAATTGCTGGGAAGGGTTTGTTAATTCCTAATCAGCAGCCGAGCCACAGGGAAGACTGTGGAAGGTTCAGAGACTAAGGACACTACGGTGAGCCTATAGCATCCAGAGTCCTAAATTTAGGATTATGATATAGTCCGTAAAAATTAACATAAATTAATATTTTACTACTTGTAACTTTCTTATTAAATTTTTATATTTGAACAGTTAAAACTACTAAAATATAAAAATTATGAAATGTGAAAGTTGGACTGAAAAAGAAATTGAAATTTTGCACACTTTTTATTTAGATCATACTGCACAAGAATGTATAGATGAATTTGGTTTAAATAGAACTATCAAGGCTTTACAAAAAAAAGCTAGAGAGTTAGGAATAAGAAAAAATAAAAAGTGGAGTAAAGAAGAAGAAGATTTATTAAAATTCCACTGGGAAAATTCTGATATGGAAACATTATTAAGAGTTTTACCAGATAGAACGTATTCCCAAATGATGAATAAAGCTAAACTCTTAAAAGTTACCTCTAAAGCAGAGAGAAAACGTCAGGGATCATTAGACTTTTTAGATAATCTTACAGAAAAATCTTCCTATTGGTGGGGATTTATTATGGCAGATGGACATTTGTCACCTAGAGGTGAATTATATATTTGTTTATCTGGAAAAGATTCAGATTATCTTAAAGTTTTAGCTAAACATCTTAAATGTAAGACTACACTTAGAATAAAATCTGGTGGTTTTTCCACTAAAGATTCCGAATTTATAGATCTTCGTATTCAAGATAAAAAATTTCAAGAAAAATGGTATTCTATTTTAGATTATACAAATCCTAAAACATATAATCCTCCTAAGTTAGATATATTTTATAATAAAAAATTATTAATATACTTCTTAATTGGGTTAATAGATGGAGATGGATCTATTTGGATTAGTAATTGTACGGAAACAAGTAAAGGTTCTATATCTCTTAGAATAGAAGTACATCCAAATTGGGAAGAAAGACTTAGAGAATTAATTTCTAAAATAGAAGAATTTTATAATATTAAGTTTAATATTAAAACAAGTAGTAAAGGCTATATAAAAGCAGAAATAGCTTCTAAAAAAGATTTAGAAGAACTATATAAATATATAGATAATTGCGATTATATGGCTAGAAAATGGGATAAAGTAAAAGCTTTTACGTCGCAGTAAAAGCAACAGCTTGTAAAATCAATGGTGAGCTTAAGGAGATCTTCAAGCAGCCTAAGACAGACGATGGTACTAAGAACTCTCTAAAAGGTTTAATTGCCATATATGAGGAAAATGGTACCTACGTTGCTAAGGATTGTGTATCTGAAGCAGAGGAAATGGAAGGCGCCCTTGAACCTATATTTGTCAATGGAACTCTTATGAAGGACTATAGTCTTTCAGAGATTAGAGAAAGAATCGACGCTTCAATATGATCGACGATACCTTATTTCATCCATTTGCTACTACAGGAGCAATTGCTAGACTTAAAGAGGAACTCGATACCTACGGCAAACTAGTCGTAGGTTTCGATTTCGATAATACTATATTTGACTTCCATAACAATGGAGGGAACTATAGTGATATTATAAAGATACTACAGGAATGTAAGAAATTAGGCTTTACTTTATGCCTGTTTACCGCAGAACCAAATGAAGAATGGCTTAAATGGAAAGTCGCTTATTGTAAGCATTTTGGTATAGAACCAGATTACGTGAATGATAGTCCACTTTTCCAAGGAACTAAGAAGCCTTTCTTTAGTATCTTGCTGGATGACCGAGCAGGTCTTGAGAGCGCATACTATACTTTAGCTAGTGTAATAAAATATGCAAATTCTAAACCTTGTAAACAAGGAGGCTAGTAGTATAAACTACAGCATTTCTCACTTTCCTGATGGGGAGGTGCAGATAATATTGGATTCCTTTAGCAGGAAGGATGACATTCTTGTAGAGTGTAGAATTACTTCTGCAGAGGAGTTATTCATCTTAATGCAGGTCATGGACATTCTCGATAGACAGGAAGTAACATACTCTGTTACTATTTATTATCTAATGGGAATGAGAATGGATAGAGTAATGGACTTTAATAGACCATTTACTTTAAAGGTAGTATCTACTCTCCTAAGTAGATCTAAGGCCCGTGAAATCCGTATATTAGAACCTCACTCCAAGAAGATCTTTGATCTCAGTAATATATTTACAGAACATATTGACGATCTTCTAGAAGGGTTCAAGACTGGATTATTATCCTGTCACCAGTTAGTTCTTCCTGATGCTGGTGCTCAAAAACGTTACCCTAACGTCTCAAAGGCGATTCTCTGCAGCAAGGTTCGAGACGAGCAGACTGGGAAATTAACTGGATTCGAGGTTAAGAACCCTAGAGATATTCAGAGTAAGGATTTACTTATTTTGGATGACTTATGTGATGGAGGAGGTACTTTCTGCGGAATCGCAGCTGAACTTAGGAAGTATAAACCCGACGCAGATATTAATATCTTCGTTACTCACATGGTGAATAGAAGAGGTATTGAGAATCTTGCAAAAACTTTCAATAAGGTATACTTTACTAATTCCTATAGAACGTGGGATAACTTACCAGATAATGTAATTCAAATTGAAATCGTATGAAATACAAGAAAAAAGTAGCTAACCTCAAAGCAGCACAGGCTTGGTGGGATAAACAAGATAATAAGTTCAAGGACTCTACTACTCGTCCTGGAAGTATTAAGCAACGTGTAGTAACTGGTGTATAATGGTTAAGACTATAAAGATTGTAAAGTCCGATTCCAAGTGGCATCTCGAATTTGAAGGTAAGACATTTCCTATCAAAGAGAGTGACTCTTGGATTATGGACTTACTCAAACCGACTGATAATCAGACCTGTATAATAACAGATGCTTCAAGTGAAGGAGCTGTCTGCTATTTCGTGAAAAGCTCTGGAGTTCTTAAGGTATATTCCTTTCCAGATGAGGTTCTAAGGATAGAATCTGATGTTAATATCATCTTCTTTAGAGCACTGCAAAACGATGTAAAATATTACTTGATACCAGTATAATGAACAGAGTTGTTATAACGGGAATAGGAATATACTCTTGCATTGGAACAAATAAGCAAGAAGTCTTATCTTCTCTATTAAGAGGTAGCTGTGGTCTATCTCGAGATAAGGAGAGACTAGCACATGGATTTCGATCTCCTCTAACTGGAAAACTTTCCTCTCCTAATATTCCAAAGCCCTTAAGAAGGTTTATGTCTCAGGGAGTAGAATTTCTCTACATAGCTGCTAAAGAAGCTTTGGAAGACGCTGGAGATGTAGGTAGATGTGGGGTAATAATAGGAAACGATAGTAGTGCTAAAGCTATGCTAGATGCATCTTCTATGTTCTCTGAATTTGAAGATACTTCTAAGTTAGGACCTACTCACGTTATAAAAACTCTATCTTCTAATCCTACAGCAGTACTAACTTCTCTTCTTCCTCTAAGAGGGGTATCTTTCTCTATAGGAGGAGCTTGTGCCTCTGGAGGACATGCTATAGGAATTGCTTATAACCTTATAAAGGGAGGGGTAGAGGAGAGTATCTTATGTGGAGGATGTCAAGAGGTTAATGAAGCTTCTGTATTCTCCTTTGATGCACTTGGAAACTTTTCCACGTCTGAGGACCCAAATGCTGCTGTTAGGCCTTTTGATTCTTCTAGATGTGGATTAGTGCCCAGCGGAGGAGGAGCTTGCCTAATGCTAGAAAGTCTTACGCATGCTGTCCTTAGAGGGGCTAAGATCTATGGAGAAATTATAGGATACGGAGCTAATTCCTCAGGAAGT
>NZ_JBJDXL010000033.1:0-8066 GCF_051866655.1 Intestinibacter sp. | reverse complement strand
GGTTAAAGGATAGGGTTCTTCTGCTATGCGTTACTTGATTTGGAATGTTACTTATGCTCTTAACAAATTAAAATATAAGAATTCAGAAGGGGTTGAGAAGAAAATTAAGAGTTCATTCACTCCTTATTCTCAAATGGACTCCGAGACTAATATGTTTAAAGAAGGAGCTTCATCTACTTCTGGTTATTATTGTATGCCGCCATATGATGTTCAGAATGATGTAACCGCTTATAAGTATACTAAGATGGTTGGCAAGGTTAACTTTGCTTCTTCTATGCAATCTCATAAAATTGGGGCTTGTAAGTTGTACGACGATGCTTACAAGACTGCGGTAGGTTCTTTACCTTCTGGTGGTAGAAAAGCAGTACACGAAGAACCATTTTTATACTTCTATTGGGAATCTGATTTAGCATATGATTCCAGTGAAGCTGGTTATAATAATCCAGAATTATCTCCTATTGTAGGACTTAATTTAGCTGATTTATTAGATAATAATGACTAGATTAAGTTTATGGGATTCTAGACTTGGGGGCCTGGTAAAGGGGACAATGCTTGCAGTGGTTATGATGAAAATATTACTCCAGAGTATTTAATGCTAGAAGGTGGAGAAAATACAGAACCGACTACTAACTTTAGAGTACCTTGGTAGGAATTATAGAGAGGAACAGGAGAATTAGGAACAGCGACTTATACTCTTGGAACTTATCCTACTGTTACTTATGAAGAATCATTAGCAAGTCCTTGGGATAAGCTTTTAATTGATGATGAGTCTATTGTTCATACTACTAGAGGTGCTTGGGATATTGATTATGGAGTTGAAGAATTAACAAATTCTGATAATTTGGTATATTTTCAATTTGCAGAATCTGTACATGAATCACTAAAGAAATTCCGTGAATTTTATGATTTTGTATATACCCACGATTTTAATCTAGTTACTTCAAATGCAACCTCACCTCAAACTGGTTGGGATGTAACTAAGAAGTATGTAATTACAGCAAATTCATTCTCTGCTAATTCTACGGGACATAAGACTGGAGATATTTACCGTTATGACACTATTACTAAAGAATGGATTAAGGCAGGAGTTAGTTATGATGCTTCTACAGGTTGGGCTAGAGCTAATATTTATGAATTAACTGGTGTGTCTTCTGGTAAGTTATAGCTGGCATTAGATACCATGAAGGTTCAATTTACAGAGGGTATTACTAAATATGTAAATAAGGAAGATGTTGCCTTTCACCAAGCTTTTGTTAAATTCTTATCTGGAACCGATAATAGAGCTAAGAATACTTACTTCTAGATAATAGGTCCGGTATATGAAGAATAGGAGGATGGATCATTTATTGCTGGTTCTAAAGGAGATTACTTAGTTAGATTATTAGGTGACGACTTAGATACAATCTTGGTAACTGACAATAATGGATTGCAATCTAAACCTTATAATCTTCTTGAGACTTCTTATGACGAAACAATGCAGAAACACTGGGGAGATGCTAATAACATATTCTTCTATATGTTTGACTAGTGTTTTGAGAGTGATATTATGTAATATTTATAGAAAATTATAAGTCATGCTGGACTTGACAGAAATAAGATTACTGCCAATACTTCTTATTTCTATAAGACATTCTTTGATGTACAAACTACTTATCCTGCTGTAGCATACAATCATACTGCTAAGATTTATTACGAGAATGCTTAGTCCATCTATAATTCTAAGGTTTTATCCTATTATGGAAATAATAATATTCAACCTATTGAACAAAGTCATGGTTCATGCTTACAATGTGAAGCCTAGTTCTTAAAAGAAAGACTTGATTTCTTAGCTGGATATGCTTTAGAATCATTAGGTACTGAATTCAGTACAGCTAGTTCTGCAGGTAGTGGAGGTTCTCTTACTTTAAAAATGTAGTTTACACCATATTAGGATTTCTATCCAACATTAAAATGGGAATCTGCTTAGAATTTGGCGGAACTAGAAACCTCTAATTTTGATTGTATTAAGTATAGAGCTAAAGCAGGATAGAGTTATTCTGTAGAAGTAAATCATACAGACACAGCTATTAACTAGGGATTATATCAAACTTCTTTATATAAGGACTTAGTAATTATAGGTTTAAAGAGATCGGGACTTGATGCAGATTTTGGCCGTGTTACTAACTTCTATATTGATAATGATGCTCTTACTAATAAAGACCATGAACACTATTCTAGTATTTTTGGAGCCAATTATCCTTAGTTAGCATTAGCATCAATTACTGCAAGTTTCCCTGTATTGTAGAGTCTTACTTTAAGAAATATGTCACTTCCTGAAGAGTTAGATTTATCTACTTATCTAAAACTTGAAACTGTAGATTTATCTAATACAACTACTAAGAATGTAATATTCCCTTAGACAGGAAGATTAAAGAATGTTACTCTTCCAGATTCCATAGAAGTATTTAGAATCTACGATAATCCCGGTCTTACTGATATTGTATTCTAGGGACTTGGAAACTTGAAGACTGTATTCATTGATTGCAATAATGTTGGAAGTTTCAATGTGGATAATTTCTGTGAATAGCTAATTGATTGTAATGCTTTAGAATCCGTAACTATTAGAAATGCTAAGTTGTATATTACAGAAGATGCACTTAGAAAATTAATCTTTACCAATACATGTAACCTAACTGGAGACATCTATATTGTTACTTCTGCAGGTGGTACTACTTTAAAGGCGATTAACTTCTCTACTAAATAGCTTTTAGTTAATACCTTTGGTGATATTTCTAGTGCTAGTTCCACAATCAGAATGCACTTCTAGTCCGCTGAAATTAATGATTTTAGCTGTGCTTCTGAAGTTTCTGTATATTACCAAGCTGGTGAATCTGGGACTATTGTGAGACAGAATATGTTTGATATTACTGTTGATTCAGGTAATGATGTAGAAATTAAATCTGGAACTAATCCATTTAATCCTAATGTTAATGGTTATCTAGATATTACGTATTCTATGTCTGGTGTTTCTACAGATGTTGCAACTATTGACTAGACTGGTGCTATTACATTAAAGAAAGAATCTACTGCAACTGCTACAGTAACTATTAGTATGAAGGTAGCAAATTCTTCTACAGCTATTAAGAAAACTTCTACAGTAAGTTTTACTTGGAAGGCACCTTAGTTAGGAGATTTTGCTTATGCTGACGGTACATTTACAAGTTCTTATGATTCTAATAAGACATTAGTAGGTCTTGTATATGCTAAGAATGAAACTGATAGTACTTCTGGAACTGTTTATATTATTGGTAAAGAATATTCAGACCCTGATTAGTCCTACTATCTTGGATATACTAATGATGGAGTTGATGGTTCGACTACCGAAATATTAGCTTAGTTATACCAAGTATCTTAGTATTTAAGTTCTATTTCTGTAACTAATTACGAATCAATAGACGGAATTGCTACTCAGACTTTAGTTGATAATATCAATGTTAATACTTATGCTGTAACTTCTAATGCTACATTTAAAGGAGATACAGATACTACAGCATATATTGACCATGTAAATAATAGTGTTCTTCCTATATTATATAATGATAATAATTGCAAGCCCTACATTAGTAGAAAACAAGTAACTGTTGGAGGTTCTACAAATTATGTATATTACATAGAGTCTTTATAGAATCTTAAAGATTTATGTGAGGCAACTAAGGGACTATATTCTAATACTTCT
This sequence comes from Intestinibacter sp., assembly GCF_051866655.1. Lineage (GTDB taxonomy): Bacteria > Bacillota > Clostridia > Peptostreptococcales > Peptostreptococcaceae > Intestinibacter. Next base: position 4,351 of record NZ_JBJDXL010000033.1, on the reverse strand, counting down.
GGAACAGACGTAATGAGTTGTATTCTCTTCCCATATTTCTATAGTATGAATGTTTATGAACCGACTGTTAAGGAAGGGGAAACATTAAATTCTGCATATTAGAAGGGAAATTGGTACGCCCCATCTGCTGCTGAATTATCTAGAATTATTTACTATAGAGGATATAGTGTTAGTGGAAGTAGTTTTAATACCGGTGATACTGTAAGAAGTGCTATTAGCACAACTGTCTCTAATGGTGGCGGGGTGTTAACAACTCCTATATTCTCATTAGCATACTCAAGAGCTAAAAACTAGTTTCCGACAGTATGGTCTAATGTAGTCGGTTCAGGAACAGATGCTGGTCCTAATAATATAACAACTACAGTTAATACTTCCGAAGCTAATAACTATTCTTACCAAAGAACTTAGACATATTCTGGAAGTGAGTATATTTATTCTAATACTTGGGTAACTGGTAGTTATAATGATTCTGCTTACTGGAATAATATACAATATAATAACGCTTGGAGATTAACTAAACACTAGGGAATACCATTTACTAAATTTAATTATTCTAAGAATGGCTAATATACAAGTAACACATAATGGAAAAGCTTATTTTGTAAATAAGTTAGATACCTTAAAATCTATGTTATCTCGTGAGGAGCTTTTATAGCTCCCCATGAGTGCATGGGTAGAAATTCTTAAACTTAAAGATGGAAGATATTATTTAAAAACATTACTTACTATCTTAACAGCTTTAATTAAGACTTATGATAAATCTTCTAAGGTAAATTCTTTTTATTATAACGGAAAGGAATATTGGTTAGATAAAAATACAAGAATGGGATTAATGAATTTAGCTAAGTGTAATCCTAGTTCTATTAATCTAGTTCTTGATGATACCATTGTAACAACATCTGCAGATAAGGCTATAGAATTTCTATCTTAGCTTGAGATTTATGCCGGAGAATGTTACTTAAATACTGCTAAACATCTTTTAACTTTAAAAGATCTTAAAACAGTTGAAGATGTAATAAATTATGATTATACTTCTGGGTATCCAGATAAGATAACATTAAATGAATGAAAAAATAGACTTATGTGAAGTAACTACTATAAGTCAAGAAAAGATAGTAATTAATGTGCCTTAGGAGGTATAGAAAGAGGAACCAAAGCTCCAAATTATAGAACTTCAATCAGTCCCAGTCTAGGAACCTCCTAAGCCATTGATTACTATTCCTATTATAGAGAGTAAACCAATCCAACCCCCTAAATTAAATTGTGATATTTAGAAAGGACCAGATTCAATTATAGGTTCTGTTGATACTGGATTTGGTTGCTCTAATTAGGTTGTTGTAGACTGCCCTAAGCCAAAATATAAATCTCATTTATGTAAAGAGAATTATTTAGGAGAATTTAAGTAGGAAACAGAGAAAGAATTAGCTAGAAATAACTTAGGAGTTTACAGCAAAGAAGAAATAGATCTTATAGTAGGTAATATAATCATTGAAAACGGGGGATTTGTTACTAAATCCCAAGTTTAGAAAATGATTAATGAAGCAGATTTTGTTAATTCTACCTTAAGATCGTATGCTGATTATCAAATACCTGATAGTTTATTTAAATTATGAGTACTCAAATAAAAAGATTATATTAGTCTAATACAGAATTTGTTCCTATTACTTTAGCAGAAGCAGTTGTAGTTAATACTTCTAGTGTTCCTGGACTTACATCACTTGGAATTACTACATTAGATAAAGTACTTAGAACTACTATGGGTATAGTAGGAACAAATGCTGGAAATATTTCTACTTTACAAACTGCTGTAAATAATATAAATACAGCATTAGAAAAGAAGTAGGATAAATTAACTGCAGGAACTGGTATTACTATTACTTCTGATGGAGTAATTAGTGCTACAGCAAGTGCAGAACTTTATAAAATTGTAACCTCTCTTCCAACTGCTAGTAAAAGTTGCGAAAATACTATATATCTTGTTCCTTCTTCTAACACCTCTGGGAATTTATTTACTGAATATATTTGTGTATATGAAACCTCTCAATCTATATATATTTGGGAATAGATTGGAACAATGTCTACTGATATAGATTTATCTAATTATGTAACTAAAGATGAATTTGATATTGTAAAGGGACAATTAGCTAACACTATTACTGCTTAGAATGTTACCACTTCAGATGGAGCATAGGTAGTAGTTAGTTATGAGATTCCATCTGATTTATATGACAGTGCAGTATCAACTGATACGTCAGACCAAGTAGTTAGTGGGTAATGGATTTACAAGTAAAATAGCTAAAGCAATATGGAGAAGTATTTGTTCCTTAGACTACTGCAGAAGCTGTTTTAGTTAAATAGGGGACAACTGTCTATACTTTAGATAAAGTTTTAGAAAAGAAAGTAGAATAGATTATAACTCCTGCTGGGTCAGGTCTTAGTGCTTACAAACAAGGAACTTCTATAATTGTTACTCACTCTAATATTATTACTGCTAATGATACACCATAGTCAGTAAAGGTTAAGTATGATAATAGGGGACATATTGTAGAGACTACTCCAGTAAGTAATCTTAATGTAATAGTAGATACAGAAGGCTATACTTAGTATAATGGAGACTAGGAAAGAAATCTCATGTTTGGGGATGATTTCGGAATAGATAATAATAAAATAGCATTAAAATGGAATAATATATAATGGCATTACTTAATTTTGCAAATACATATGCTGAAATCTCCTAGAATCTAACATTACCTTAGTCCGATACTGGGGATTATGTAAAGTTATTCTTTTCTAAAGATGGACATATTATTTCACATGGAAAAGATTTTACTCCCACCTTTACTCCTACGGAGAGAGGTTTAGTTCCTCTTTCTTCTGGTAACGTAACTGATTTTCTAAGAGCTGATGCAACATGGGCAGCAATAACTACTTCTGACTTACCAATGGCTACTAGTGTAGCTGACGCTATATCTAATGGAGTTACTACAACTACTTTATTAAGCACAGCGTAGATTATACAATATGTATCAGATTAGTTTTCTGCTAATGATGCAATGAGATTTAAAGGTTCTATTAAATAGACAGGGAGTGCTTATGAAACAACAACAGCTGATGGTACAATAAGTGGATTTCCTACTAAGTGTGAAGTTGGAGACACCTATAGAATTCTATCTAAGGGAACATATGCTGGGTATACCTGCTCTGTTGGAGATATGCTTATGTGTATCAAAGATGGGAGTGGAAGTATAAATAGTTCTACTTATTGGACTGCTGTAGAAGCAAATATTAATGGTACAATAGCACATACTGTAAATGGTACAAATTATACTGTATACTCTCCAAATATTGATACAACTGATTCATTTACTATTTTTGCTCCAGTAACAGGAGGAACATAGAATTAGGTTTTAATAAGTAATGGAATTACATCAGCACCAGTCTGGGTTAATCAATCTGCTCTTAAAGTAGGAGAAGCAAGTAAGACTACACATGCTCTTTCTGTTAGTACTGGATTAAAATTTAGTACTGGAACATCATTTGATGGTAGTGAAGATAGAACAATAGTGTTAGTAGCTGCAACTACAACTACTCTTGGAGGTGTTATTGTAGGAAGTAATATTACTTTATCTAGTGGTACAATTAGTATAACAAAATATAATGTAATAGATGCTTTAGGGTACACCCCAGTATAGAAGGATACTTGGAGACCTGTTTCTATTGGTGGAACTTCTATAGGAGATAATAAACTGAATTTTGTAGCATCGGGAGATGTTTATGTTTTAGCTAACAATAATAGTGGAACAACTGATGTTAGTTTTGGAATAAGTTGGTATAATATAAGTACAGGAAAATAGGAAATAGCATGAGAATTGCATACAATCCAAAAACTGCCGCTGCTTTAACTACAGCGCCAGCAAATAATGATATTACTTTTGACCTTAGTGGTTTAAGTATTTATGTTAAAGGTGTAAGATTTAAAGGAACAGATACTACATATTCTGTATTTAAAAAACATGATTCAAGTGGTGGCGGATATGATGGATTGGTGCCTGTTCCCAGTTATAATAATAATTCTAAAAATAGATATTTAAGAGAAGATGGTACTTGGTAGTATGTTGCAACAACTGATTAGAGTGTACTATAGTCTGAAACTACAACTACTTCGTATAGACCAATAGTATTAGGTCTAACTTATGATGCAGATGCATCTAATTTAGCTAAATCAGTAACAGGTTAGGTATATGTTACAACTAAAATGTATGCCTAGCCTTCTACTGGTTACTTATATGCCTCTAAATTATTCTCTGGTGGTAAAGAAGTATTAACAGAACATCAGTCCCTTGCTAATTAT
>NZ_JBJDXL010000032.1:0-1859 GCF_051866655.1 Intestinibacter sp. | reverse complement strand
AGACCATTGCAGACAATAATAAATTTGTAACAAAGAAATCTATTGATAAACTAAACAATATATTACAGGAAATATCAGTATTAGAAGATTTATCAACTAAAGATAGGTGGGATAGGAACGATAGACTAGAAGCAGAAATAGCAATAGTTAAAATGGATAATGCTATTTATGATTTCTTTTAGGAAGTAAAACCAACAAAAGAACAACTTGGGGATATTCTGAGAAATTTTGCAGGTGATGAAGGATTCTTTGAACAAACTGGAGACTTATTAACTACTGAATATACTGATAAAGAAGGTAATGTAAAAACTTCAATGGCTAAGAATACCTTTATTTGGTATTTAGCCTCTAGAGCTGCTATGAAATCTTCTGATTTCTTACATTACTATAAACAGGCACTTAGTGATAAAATCGCACCAATTCCAGGTTAGGAAATGGCAGTATATCTAGGAGTTGCTTCTATAGTAAATAGTGACGTAATGAATGATTTTGTTGAGGCTTATCATAGTACAGCAGTTGAGCAATTTAATAGTATGGATGAGTCCAAACGTGCGGAAGTATTAAATAAGTTTGACGAATCAGGAAATGCTTTCTCTAAAGATTTACTTGAATACTTCTCTGATCATAATGTTCTTCCTCAATATAAAAATATAGTATTTATAGAGGGTGCCCCTGGAACTGGTAAAACTAATGCAGTATTTCCAACTATTAAGGCTGTAATAGACAAAATTGACGATAAGTATCTTGAAAATGTAATGCTTGTCCATACAGATTCAGCTAAGGCTAAGGAAGCTATGGATAAAATTGGATTTAAAGGAGAAGCAAAATCTTAGGAGGAACTTCTTAAGTGGATGTCTTCTGATTGGAAAGATACTAGAAATAACAACAATACATTCTATGATGGCACTTACAAGTTTGAAAATGGAAGACTCGTAAATACCATGACTTTAAATAAATATGATAAAGTTCCTAAAGTAATCTTCATAGATGAAATTGGTCAGTACGATTAGAATGATTTGGACTTAATTTCTAGATTTGCTTAGGAGAATGGAATAGTAGTAATTACTGCAGGAGACGTACACCAAAATGTTAAATCATCAAAAGCTACTGTAAAAGGTAAAACATTAGATTTTACAATCAGTAGAAACAACTTTGCTAGATCTATGAAGTTAGGAGTTCCACTTAGAACTACTACTAAATAGATGTCCAACAGTTTAAAGCACATGTAGGCTGCTTGGAATAACATAAAAGGTACTGATAATCCTGTAGAATTTGAGTACTTTAATGGTGATGAAGAGCATAAGGGTCTATATGGGGTTCGTTCTTTTAGTAATTCTAGCAATGTTGATGATATTGTAGCTCAAGTTTAGTTAATGGTAGATACCACATCTGAAAAGATTGGATATATTTACTATGATAAGAACTCAGAAATATACAAAGCTTTAACTAGTAAATTTGGCGATAAGCTAAAACCACAAACTCCTATTGAAGCGTAGGGAGAAGAATTACAATATTATATTGTAGAATCAGCTCCTTATGGAACAGACAACCAAAGTGCAAAAGTAGAGAAGTTTAGAGAATTATACACTGGTGTATCTCGTGCTAAATAGGGAGCAGTTCTTATATCTTCTTAGCAAATTGGTTCTATTACTCTTTCTGAAAGATAGGATAATAAATACTAGAAAGAAATTCTAAATGAAGCTGGTATTAAAAAATCTTACTAGAAGAGAATGGAGTTATTAGAAGAAGTACTTGCAGAATTTGGAGAAGAAGTTCCAAATATTGAAATAAAGCAACCTTCTAAACCATCTACTTAGACTCAAACTACACTTGATACTCCTCCACCTACCTTATCTCCT
>NZ_JBJDXL010000031.1:0-8166 GCF_051866655.1 Intestinibacter sp. | reverse complement strand
AGTACCTCAAACTTTAAAGGAATTAACTACACTTCCAGGCGTAGGAAGAAAAACTGCTGATGTAGTTTTGAGTAATGCCTTCAACCACGATGCTATAGCAGTTGATACACATGTATTTAGAGTTACGAATAGAATAGGAATCGTAAACACTAAAACTCCTGAAAAAACAGAATTTGCATTGATGGAGGCAATACCTAAAAATAGATGGTCTCATTCACATCATCTATTTATATTCCATGGAAGAAGAATGTGTAAGGCTAGAAAGCCAGAATGTGATGTATGTCCAATAAAAGAGGATTGTGATTACTATAATAATGAAATAGATTAGGAATTTATTTGAGGATACTATTAATTACTATAAAGGAAGGAATGACGGCTTTGAAAAGACTTGGACTTTTAGTAATATTAGTAATTGTTTTTATAATAGGAAAAGCAGATATAGTAGATGCTTTTAATTTTAATCAAAAAATTTATAAAAATGTATATATCGATAATATCGATTTATCAGGCTTAACTAGAGAAGAAGCAAAGCAAAAAGTGAATTCTTATATAGAAGAAAATAGGTGCTTTGTATTAATTTACAAAAATCAAGAGATAATAATAGATAAAAGTAAATTTGAGGTAGATTATAAGGTCGATAATTTAATTGAGCAGGCTTATAAAGTAGGCAGAAGTGAAGATATAATTTCAGATATAAAAACAAGGATAAGTTTACGCAGAGGCGACAAGAAAATAATTCCATTTGATTGTAATTATAGTATTTCAAAAATAGATAAACTAATAGAGGATCTCAATTCGAAAATTTATATAGCTCCAGTAGATGCAACAGCAGAGATTTCAAATGGAGAAATAATTGTGACAGAAGATAGCTACGGACAAACTATAGATAAAAATAAATTAAAAGAAATCATAATTTATAAAATAGAAAATTTAAATTGTGAAAAGGCTGAAATACCGATAAAAACTATAGCTCCAAAATATACCTATGATCAATTAAAAAAAATAAATACTTTATTAGGGACTTATGAGACTTATTTTAATCCTAACAATACAAATAGAGTAGATAATATAAGTGTAGCTGCAAACTCAACTAGCAATATAATTGTAAATACAGACGAGAAATTTTCTTTTAATAATATATTAGAAAGTACAGGAGCGAGAAGCAAGCTAAAAAATGCGCCGATTATTTTAAATGGAAAACCAGGTAGAGGATTAGGTGGTGGAATATGTCAGGTTTCAACTACTATTTATAATGCGGCATTATACGCAGGAATGGATATAGTTGACGTGACGAACCACTCTATACCTAGCTTATATGCTAATAAAGGAAGAGATGCGACTGTATCATATGGATATATAGATTTTGTATTTCAAAATAAAAATAAAACACCGATAATAATATACAATCAAGTTTTCAAAGGAAGGATTGTATCGAGTATATATGGAAATGGAGAAGATAAAAAGAACATAGAAATTAAGACAGAGGTAGTAAAGGTTATTAAAAATAAAAAAGTCTATAAACAGGATTCTAGTTTACAAAAAGGAACAGAAGTGGTTGAACAAGAGGGAAAATTAGGATATACTGTAAATACTTTTCGTTTATACAAATTAGACGGAGAGATTTTAAAAAAGGAGCTAATAAATACTAGCTATTATCCGCCTCGTGACGAAATAATTAAAATAAACAAATGAAGTTTTTAAATAGTAGCTTTTTTTGATATAATAAAGCTTAGGTTTATGATTTTATAAAAATTTTTATGCAAATAATTAATAAGTATATTAGTATAAGGAGGAAAAAATGTCATTAAATGTTGTATTAGTAGAACCTGAAATACCTCAAAATACTGGAAATATAATAAGAACTTGTGCAAATACAGGAACAACTTTACATTTAATAAGACCTTTAGGGTTTTCATTGAAGGATAAATATTTAAAAAGATGTGGACTTGATTATTGGGATATTTCAGAAATAAAATATTACGATAGCTTTGAGGAATTACAAGAAAAATATCCAGATGCAAAATATTATTTTGCTACAACAAAAGCAACTAAAGCTCATTCAGATGTAGAATATGAGGATGGGTGCTTTTTAGTATTTGGAAAGGAAACAAAGGGACTGCCAAACGCTTTAATAGAAAAAAACATTGAAAATTGTATTAGAATACCTATGTTGAATTTAGAAAAAGCGAGATGCTTAAATTTATCAAATTCTGTTGCTGTAGTAGTATATGAAGCTATGAGACAAATTGGATATCCGGGAATGAGATAGCAATTTTATAATAAAGGAGTTTTTAACTATGGGCAAGATAAAAATAATTTGTGACAGTATGTCAGATTTAACTAAAGAACAAATAGAAAAGTACGATATAGAAGTTTTACCTTTAACTGTAATATTAGAAGATAAAGAATATAAAGATGGAATAGATTTTGAGTTAGATGAGTTTTATAAAATATTAGAAGAAAAAAAGGTCTATCCAAAGACATCACAAGTAACGTATGGACAATTTAAAGCTGTATTTGATAAATATATAGCTGAAGGAAGAACTATTTTCTATGTGGCATCATCAGCAAATGCTACAGGAAGTTATCAAAGTGCAGTTATGGCTAAAAATGATACAGATGGAGAAATATATTTATACGATGCAAGCAATTTAACTTTTGGAGCAGGAATATTTGTATTAAGAGCTGCTGAGTTAGCTGAACAAGGTAAGAATGTTGAAGAAATAATTCCAGAGCTTGATTTAATAAAAGAAAAATACTGTCTAGTATTCTCTATAGATTCTTTAAACCACCTTCAAAAAGGAGGAAGAATATCTTCTACAAAGGCTGTTTTAGGGAATATATTAAATGTAAAGCCTATATGCGAGGTAAAGGATGGATTAGTTACTCAGCTAGGTCAAGTTCGAGGTAAGAAGAACGTTATAAATAAATTAATTGAAACTACAGATGAATTAACTAATGGTCAAATAGACAATAAAGTTATGTACGTTGGATATATGGACAATGTAAAAGAAAGAGATGCACTAATAGAGGTTTTAAAGGAAAAATACAATCCTGAAAAAATAGGCTCATTTAGAGTAGGTTCTTGTATAGGATCACATTCAGGACCTGGAGTTTTAGGATTATTAACTTTTAAGAAATAATATATTTTAACTATAAATGAAAAATATATAATACATAGAATTATTTAAATAAGTTGTAAAGTAAATATTTATTTTGCAGCTTATTTTTTTATGGAAAAATACGAATAAAGATTTAAAATATGAAAAATAAGTATTGATTTTTTAAAAAGAAAATAGGATAATGTAAATACATAAAAATTCGTGCTATTTCGACATATAAAACAAATATATTAATTTAAATATATAATAATATTTAAATTAATATGCATTAAATAAGATTAATTTGACTTATAAATAATATATAGAAATTTGCACAAAATAAAAATAGTAAATAATAGACAACTACAGGAGGAAAATATGCAATTTAAGAAATTATTTATGACAGGACTTTCAATAGTTATGATGAGTTCATTACTAGTTGGATGCGGTGGTAATAATACGGCGAAAGAAGAGAACGTATATAAAATAGGTATGATCTCCGATACAGGAGGGGTACACGATGAATCCTTCAACCAATCTACTTGGGAAGGTCTACAAAAGGCTGAGGAAAAATACGGCAAAGATAAAGTCCAAGTAAAATATGTAGAATCTACTCAAGAAGCTGATTATGTTCCAAATATAGAGACATTTGTAGAAGAGGATTTAGATTTAATAATTGGTGTTGGTTATAAAATGGCTGATGCAATAGAAACAGCAGCTAAAAATTATCCTGATACAGAATTTGCAATAATAGACCATTCATATGAAACACAACCAGAAAATGTTACATCATTAATGTACGAGGATAACACAGCATCTTATTTAGCAGGATTAATAGCAGGTAAAATGACTAAAACAAATAAAGTAGCATTTATAGGTGGAATAGAAAGTCCAGTATTAGCTAAATTTGAATATGGATATAAGGCAGGTGTTAAGGCTGCAAATCCAGATTGTGAAGTAATAGCTAGATATGCCAATACTTTCAGTGATTCAGCATTAGGAAAATCTATAGCTAACCAAATGCACAAGGATGGAGTAGATATCATATTCACAGCAGCAGGAGCAGTTGGAACAGGAGCAATAGAAGCAGCTAAGGAAAACAATAAAATGGCTATAGGTGTCGATGTAGACCAAAGTCCTCTAGCACCAGACAACATAATAACATCAACTATGAAAAACATAGATGTATCAATTATTGATTTAGTTGGACAAATGATAGATGGAACTTACAAAGGTGGCGAGGTTGTATTAAATACACTTGCTAGTGGTGGTGTTGGATTATCTGATACAACAAGCAAAAATGTTCCACAAGATGTTATGGATTATGTTGAAGCAGAAGCTCAAAAGATAAAAGACGGAGAAACTAAGGTTCCATCAAATGAAAAAGAATACCAAGAAATAGTTGGAAAATAATTTTCTAATAAATAGCTATTGAGTAGAGATACTTGATAGTTATTTATTTAAAATCAAAATATCGATCTAGTTATAAATAATATACAAAAATTTGCACAAAATAAAAATATAATAGACAGCTTTAGGAGGACGTTATGCAATTAAAAAAGATACTTGCAATTGGACTTATATGTACGATGATAGGTTCGTTATCAGTTGGATGTACTAATAAAGGGAATACAGATAATGTATCTGAAGATGGAAAAATATACAAGGTAGGAATGATCACTGATACAGGTGGTGTCAATGATGAATCATTTAACCAATCTACTTGGGAGGGCTTACAAAAGGCCGAAGAAAAATACGGCAAAGACAAGGTACAAGTAAAATACTTAGAATCTAATCAGGATGCAGATTATGCCCCAAATATAGAGACATTTGTAGAAGAAGATCTAGACTTGATAATTGGTGTTGGCTACAAAACTGCCGATGCTATAGAAACAGCAGCAGCAAATTACCCTGAAAAGCAATTTGCAATAATAGACCATGCATATGAAAAACAACCAGAAAATGTAACTTCATTAGTATATGAAGATAATACAGCGTCATATCTAGCAGGATTAATAGCAGGTAAAATGACTAAAACAAACAAAGTTGCGTATATTTCTGGAATGGACAGTGTAGTGTTAAATAGATTTAGATATGGATATAAAGCGGGAGTTAAGACTGCTAACCCAGATTGTGAAGTGATAGACAGATGCGCAAACAGCTTCAACGATTCTGCATTAGGAAAATCTATAGCAAACCAAATGCACAAAGACGGTGTAGATGTTATATTCACAGCAGCAGGAGCAGTTGGTACAGGAGCGATAGAAGCAGCTAAAGAAAACAATAAGATGGCTATAGGTGTTGACACAGACCAAAATGATTTAGCTCCAGATAATGTAATAACGTCAGCAGTAAAAAATATAGATGTATCAGTTATAGATTTAATAGGTCAATTAATAGATGGCACTTATAAAGGTGGCCAAGTTGTAGTAAATACACTTGCTAGTGGCGGTGTAGGGATAGCAGATAGTACTGATAAAAATGTTCCAAAGGATATACTTGATTATGTTGAAAAGGAAGCTCAAAAGATAAAAGATGGTGAAATAACTGTTCCAGAAAATGCCGAAGAATATAAAGAAATATTTGGAGAATAGCGAGGAGGGTATATCATGGAAAATAGTTATATAGATTACAGTCAAAAAAGTATACAAATGAAAAATATAACTAAAAAGTTTGGTGATTTTGTAGCAAATGATAATATAAATCTGACTGTACATAAAGGTGAAATCCATGCTCTTTTAGGAGAAAATGGAGCAGGAAAATCAACTTTAATGAATATTTTATATGGGCTATATACTCCGACTTCAGGTGAAATTTATATTAATGGAGAGCTTACAAATATAGAAAATCCTACTGTTGCTATTGAAAAGGGAATAGGTATGGTGCATCAGCATTTCATGTTGATTGGAACCTTTACAGTGGCTCAAAATATAATTTTAGGTAGTGAGACTACTAAATTTATGGGTGCCTTAGATATGAAAAAGGCTATTAAGGATGTAGAGGAGTTATCTAAAAAATACGGTTTATCAGTAGATCCTATGGCTAAAATAGACGATATATCAGTCGGAATGCAGCAGAGAGTAGAGATACTAAAGGCTCTATATAGAGGAGCAGACATGCTTATACTTGACGAGCCGACAGCAGTTTTAACACCACAAGAAATAGAAGATTTAATAAAAATAATAAGAAATTTAACTAAAGAAGGAAAGTCGGTCATTATAATTACGCATAAATTAAAGGAAATAAAAGCAATAGCAGATTATTGTACGATTATAAGACGTGGAAAATATATCGATACTGTAAAAGTTGACGAGGTAACAGAGGACGATTTAGCGACTATGATGGTCGGTAGAGAGGTTAATTTCAAGGTCGACAAGAAAGCATCCGAACCAACAGATACAGTACTAAAAATAGAAAACTTAGTAGTAAAAGACAATAGAAAAATAAATGCTGTAGATAATCTATCATTAGAAGTAAAAGCAGGAGAAATACTGGGAATAGCAGGTATAGATGGAAATGGACAGAGCGAGCTAGTCGAGGCTTTGACTGGACTTAGAAAATCTCACAGCGGAAGTATAAAAATAAACGGCAAAGAAGTTAAAAACAATACGCCAAAGCAAATATTTAAAAAGGGTATAAAAAATATACCTGAAGATAGACATAAAAGAGGTCTTGTACTAGACTTCACTGTCGCAGAAAATACTATTTTACAAAATTATAAAGAAAATAGATTTTCTAAAAATTTCATAATAAATCAAGAAGCGATGAATGAGCATGCTAAATCTATAATTTCTAGATTTGATGTCAGACCTACAGATTACACTCAGAGAACAAGAGCACTTTCTGGTGGAAATCAACAAAAGATAATAATCGGTAGAGAAGTAAATAACATAGAAATGTCTAGAAAAGAAAATCACGAGCCACAGCTTTTAATAGCAACTCAACCTACGAGAGGACTTGATGTTGGGGCTATAGAGTTTGTTCATAAATCACTAATAGAGCAAAGAGATGCAGGAAATGCAGTTTTACTAGTTTCTCTAGAACTAGACGAAGTAATGAATGTATCTGATAGAATAGCAGTAATGTACGAAGGGCAGATAGTAGGAATCGTAAATGCCGATGAAACAGACGAAAATGCTCTAGGACTTATGATGGCAGGAGGTGCTAATAGTGGAGAATAAGTTATTTAAAAGCAAAAAAATAATAAATGATACTTTTATATTTTCAATAGCATCTGTTGTTTTAGGTCTTTTAGTCGGAGCTATAGCGTTGATTCTTTCTGGACACAATCCTATTACAGTTTACAGTGCATTAATAGAAGGTATAATAGGAAAGCCTAAGTATATAGCGTGGACTATAATCAGAGGTACACCGCTAATACTTACAGGTTTATCAATTGCATTTGCTTACAAAACAGGACTTTTTAATATAGGCGCTGAAGGGCAATTTATAATAGGAGCGCTAGTTGCAGTATTAGTTGGTGCTGGAGTAGATTTACCAGCATTTATACACATACCTCTTACTTTGATATCAGCTGCTTTAGCAGGTGCTTTATGGGGAGGTATATCAGGCTGGCTAAAGGCTAGATTTGGAATAAATGAAGTTATATCAAATATTATGTTGAACTGGATAGCATTTTATTTAAGTAATTTTGTATTGATGACTACATGGTTAAAGGTTCCTAACAGTGAGACATCAGTTCCAATAAAAGATAGTGCTAAAATAAGCATAGATTGGATGAAAGGCTTAGTTGGTCCAGCTACTAGTGTAAACTGGGGTATCGTAATATCTATAGTACTAGTTCTTATAATTGCATTTATATTGAAAAAAACAACTCTAGGATTTGAGCTTAGAGCAGTTGGATTTAACAAGTTTGGAGCTGAATATGCAGGTATAAATATAAGAAGCTCTATGGTAAAATCGATGGCAATAGCCGGTTTATTAGCTGCAATAGCCGGTGCAATACAGGTTATGGGAGTAACTAATGTTATAACAGTACTTCCAGCACAAGAGGGATATGGATTCGATGGTATAGCTGTTGCACTTATCGCCAACAACAATCCTA
>NZ_JBJDXL010000030.1:0-8166 GCF_051866655.1 Intestinibacter sp. | reverse complement strand
TTACTTGAAGACTTGACAGTAGAAAAAGCACAATCAGGAATTGAAAATCTGATAAAATTAACACCTCAAAAAGCTAGAGTTATAAGAGATGGCGAAGAAGTATTAATCGAAGCAGATGATGTCCAAATAAACGACATCGTAAGAGTTATCGCTGGTGAAACAATTCCAGTAGATGGAGTTATAATAAAGGGTGAAGGCTCTATAGACGAATCAATAATGAATGGAGAATCTCTTCCAGTAGATAAAAGCGTTGGAGATGAGGTTCTAAGTGGAACTATAAATCAATTTTCTACTTTTGATATCAAAGCTACAAAGACATCTAACAACAGTTCTCTAAAGAGAATGATACGTCTTGTTGAAGAAGCCGATGCTTCTAAAGCACCTATTGTAAGCTTAACTGATAGATGGGCTACATGGATAGTAGTTATCGCTTTAGTATCCTCTGTAGGAACTTTTTTAGTGACTCATCAAATTCTAAGATCTGTAACTATACTAGTCGTATTTTGTCCTTGTGCATTAGTACTTGCTACTCCAACAGCCATAATGGCAGGAATCGGAAATGCTACTAAATACGGTATACTTATAAAAGGCGGAGATATTGTCGAGAGATTATCTAAAATAAAAAATATAGCCTTTGATAAAACAGGAACTTTAACTTACGGTAAATTATCAGTTGCAGATTATAAAAGCTTCAGCGATAATTACAGCGATGATGAATTTTTGAAAATTTTAGCATCAGTTGAATCTTACTCAGAACATCCACTTGGCAAAGCAATTACAGCTTATTATAAAGAAAACAACCAAGATTTGTTAGAAGTAAAAGACTTTACTGTAAATCCTGGTAAAGGTATAAAGGCTACTTTAGAGGACAAAGACATTTTAGTAGGTAACTTAAAAATTATGCAAGGTGCCAATATAGATATAAAAGAAAATATCATAAATTTCTCAGATGAATTTTCTAAAAAAGGATGTACAGTTATCTATTTATCAATAAATAATGAATTAATCGGATATGCAGCACTTTCTGATGTAGTAAGAGAAGAAAGTAAAAACATAATAAAACTTATAAAAAATGACAATGTAACTCCTATTATGCTGACTGGAGACAACGAATACAGCGCAAAAAATATAGCAAATTCTATTGGCATAGAAAAAGTTTATTCTAGTCTACTTCCAGAGGATAAAATGAACATCATCAAGAAATTAGAAGACCAAGGAGATTCTACTTGTATGATAGGCGATGGAGTAAATGATGCTCTAGCACTAAAATATGCAAATGTCGGTATATCAATGGGATCTATAGGTAGTGATATAGCTATAGAGGCTTCAGATATAGCATTAGTAAGCGATGACATTAAAAATATTCCTTACTTACTTTTCTTAGCTAAAAAAACTATGAGTACTATAAGATGGAACGTCGCATTTTCACTAATACTAAACTTTGTAGCTATAATACTTGCTATGACTGGTATCCTAAACCCTGTAGTTGGAGCTCTAGTCCACAACCTAGGTTCAGTATTTGTTATAATAAATTCTGCTAAACTTTTAAAAACAAAAAATACTATAGTTTTAGATTAAAAACTATTGACTATAGAGCAACTCCATAGTTTATAATAAATATTTACGTAAAAATAAAATAAATGATTGACAATTTTTGCAAAAGCAATTATAATTAAATTAGAAAATTAAGTTATGGAATTTATGTTTGAAAACGTATATACAAGTCAGAAGACTTTAAGTGTCTTCTGACTTTTTTTTATTATTCTAGCTTAATATTCATATTCTGCTTTCCCCAAAGTAAGAATAAAATAGACCCTGTCTTAAATAGATTTTTTAATGTCACCCCCTTAGGAGTGACTTTTTTTCTTAATAGCACTGTAATATACACCATATATTCTCAAAATTACTAGATTTCAAATCGTCCTCTTTTATATAGAAATAAAGGCTACCACAATCATCAAATTCTACTGGAAAATCCTCTGTTTCACAATCAATTCCCATATTAGCAACTAATTCACACTCTTCTAGCATCGAATTTTGAACTACATTCGCATAACCTAAAATTTTATTCATTTGTACTTCTTCTAGCTCATCAAGCTCATGTTCAGTATAGTCAGCTTCATATTGAGATTTTATAATATCGTCTATTATAGATTCTATTTCCTCACCTTTATCGTTTACATCCAATGATAAAAGCTCATATCTAAACTTACGATAAAACGTATAATATCCTTATTTTGGTTACATAATTATAATAGTTATTTATTTAAAAATACAAGCTTTTAAGCTATAATTATATTGAGGAAAGTAGGGATAACATATGACAACCAGGGATACAGTAAAACTTGACGAAATTTTAAAACGTTTATTCACTACCTCTAATAAAGTACTAATAAAACTTCTCAATGCTATATTTGAGGAGAATTTTAATCCAGATGAAGTCAGTGTAAGCATTACAAATAGCGAATTTATCGATGAGACATTAGATGTTTTGAGAGCAGATATGATTTTTAAGGTTTTTGAAAAGGGAAACAGTAATTTTGACAAGAATAAAATGAATTACCACATAGAATTTCAAACTAAAAATGATAATACTATGGTAATTAGAACATTTGAATACGGATTCAGAAAAGGTAAAGAGAACAGCGAAAGAATTAAAGACGGTATAACAAAGCTATATTTTGGTGAAGATTTTCATAAAATGTTATTAGCAATACAAAATCTAATTGAGTACTTAAACAGAAATTACATTGATGATGAGAGTTTGGAAGAAGAGGTGAGTATTATGACAAAGACATTATATGATCCAGAAGTTGAAAAACGTGGCTATGAAAAAGGCAAAATTGAAGGTAAAATTGAAATTATCTTAAACATGTACTCAGAAGGTCTAGATGAAAATCAAATATCTAAGCTTACTAAAGTAGATACTCAAAGAGTACAAGAAATAATAAAAGAGCATACTAACTAAATTTAAAACATCTCCAGTCAAAGTACATGATTGGGGATATTTTTTTATTTTATATCAAATATCCAACAAAAAATCCATAAGGCATAAATACTTCATCTACACCCTATGGATCTTCCGTTATACTGTATTTGTTTTGTAATTAATCATATTATTAAGAGATAAATCCTCTAAAATTCATTTAAACTATATTTGTTTTGCTATTAAATCTCCCATTTCCTTAGTTCCAACTACAGTTCCAACACCGTTATAGATATCCTTAGTTCTGTATCCAGCATTTAAAACATCTGTAACTGCTGCTTCTATAGCCTTAGCTTCTTCTTCTAATTTGAAGCTGTATCTAAGCATCATAGCTACTGATAATATTGTAGCAATTGGGTTTACTACATTTTGGCCTGCTATATCAGGTGCACTACCATGAATTGGTTCGTACATACCGAAGTCGTCTCCTCTAACTGAAGCTGATGGTAGCATTCCTATAGAACCTGTTATCATTGAAGCTTCATCTGATATTATGTCACCAAATATATTGTTAGTTACGATAACATCAAATTGAGAAGGATCTTTTACTAATTGCATTGCCGCATTATCTACATACATATATGATAATTCTACTTCTGGATAATCATTTGCAAGTTCATTTAAAACCTTTCTCCATAATTTAGAGCTGTCAAGAACGTTGGCTTTATCTACACAAGTTAATTTTTTATTTCTTATCATTGCTGTTTCAAAAGCTTTTTTACCGATTCTTCTAATTTCATTTTCGTCATATTTTTCTACATCGTATGCAAATTCAACACCATTTTCTACACCTGTTTTTCTTTCGCCGAAGTAAATTCCACCTGTAAGCTCTCTTACAACTACAAAGTCTACCCCTTTTTCAACTATGTCAGCTCTAAGTGGAGATGCTTCCTTGATGCTTTCGTGCATAGTCGCAGGTCTTAGATTAACAAATAATCCTAATCCTGATCTAAGTGCTAGTAATCCTTTTTCTGGTCTTCTTTCACTTGGTATGTTGTCCCATTTTGGTCCACCAACTGCACCTAGAAGTACTGCATCGCTTTTTTTACATATATCTAAAGATTCTTCAGGAAGTGGAACTCCTGTAGCATCTATAGCTGCTCCACCACCTAAAACATTTGTACATTCAAATTTATGATTGTATTTTTCACCTATTTTATTTAAAACTTTTATTCCTTCGTCTATAATTTCAGGACCTACACCGTCCCCTTTTATAACTGCTATTTTAAAATCCATCTATCGTAATCCCCCTGGTTGGTTTCTAATTTTCCCTTATATCTTTCATAAGCTACTTTTCCCAAATATTATTTATACTTTGTAATTATTTATTTTTTTCCTATAGATTTAATTAAACCACCATTTTGAATTATGTTTTGCATAAATTCTGGGAATGGTTCTGCTTGGTAAGTTTCACCTTTAGTTACGTTTTTGATTATACCTGTGTTAAAATCTATTTCTACCTTATCGCCTTCTTCAATTCCCTTTGCTGCTTCTTCACATTCAAGTATTGGAAGCCCTATATTTATAGCATTTCTATAGAAAATTCTAGCAAAAGTAGATGCTATTACACATGAAATACCACTTTCTTTTATAGCTATTGGAGCATGCTCTCTTGAAGAACCACATCCAAAGTTTTTATTTGCTACTATTATATCGCCTTCTTCTACTTTTTTAGCGAATTCTGTATCTATATCCTCCATACAGTGAGATGCTAATTCCTTCATATCAGGTGTATTTAAGTATCTCGCTGGTATAATTACGTCTGTATCTATATTATCTCCATATTTAAAAACTTTTCCACTTGCTAACATTATTTTTCCCCTCCACAAACTTCACTTGGTGATGATATTTTTCCTGTTATTGCAGATGCTGCTGCAACTGCTGGACTTGCTAAGTAAATTTCTGATTCTGTATGTCCCATTCTACCTACAAAGTTTCTATTTGTAGTTGATACTGCTCTTTCTCCTGCTGCTAATATACCCATATGTCCACCTAAGCATGGTCCACATGTTGGTGTTGAAATTGCAGCTCCTGCAAGTACCATATCAGTTATATATCCTTTTTCTATTGCTTCAAGATAGATTGCTTGTGTTCCTGGGAAAACTATACATCTTACATCATCAGCAACTTTTTTACCTTTTAATATTTCTGCAGCTATTCTCATATCTTCTATTCTACCATTTGTACAAGAACCGATTATTACTTGATCTATTTTTATATCTTCAGTTATTTCATCAGTAGTTTTTGTATTTTCTGGTAGATGTGGAAATGCTACTGTTGGTTTTAATTGACTTAAATCTATTTCAATCACTCTGTCGTATTCAGCATCTTCGTCTGCTTCATATACAGTTGGATTTTTTTCTATAGTTGCACATGGATGAGCAGCCATGTATTCTTTAGTTGTTTCATCAACAGGGAATATACCATTTTTAGCCCCTGCTTCTATAGCCATATTACAAATTGTAAATCTATCATCCATTGTCAAGTATCCAACACCGTCTCCTGTGAATTCCATTGACATGTATCTAGCACCGTCAACTCCGATTTCACCGATTATGTGAAGGATTATATCTTTACCACTGATCCATTTAGCTGGTTTGTTTTTAAGAACAAATTTGATTGCTCCAGGAACCTTAAACCATGCTTTTCCTGTTGCCATACCAGCAGCCATATCAGTTGATCCTATACCTGTTGAGAAAGCACCAAGTGCTCCATATGTACAAGTATGTGAGTCAGCTCCTATTACTACATCACCTGCTGTTACTAATCCTTTTTCTGGTAGTAAGCAGTGTTCTATACCCATTTGACCTACGTCAAAGTAGTTTACTACTTCTTTTCCTCTAGCGAAAGTTCTCGCTACCTTACATTGTTCTGCACTTTTTATATCCTTGTTTGGTGTGAAGTGATCACAAACTATTGTAACCTTAGTTTTATCGAATACTTCATTTATTCCTAATTTATTAAATTCAGTTATTGCAACTGGAGTAGTTATATCGTTTCCTAATACTAAATCTAGGTTAGCTTCTATTAATTGTCCTTTTTTTACTTCGTCCATCCCTGCGTGCTTTGCTAGGATTTTTTGTGTCATGGTCATTCCCATTGTAGTGTCCTCCTCTATTTCTATATTAATATATACCAATTCTCAATGTTTAAGTTGATAGGCTATAGCTAAAAAGCTAAAGCCTATATATCTAAATAACAATTTTTATTATTCTACATTCATTTTTATGTAGCTCTTGTTTATAGCATGCATAAGTGCACTTATAGCTGCTGTATTTATATTTTCAGATATCCCAACTCCGAAGTATGGTTCAGTAGCACCAGTATCGATTTGTATGTAAGCAACACCTTTAACATGTGAACCTTCACCAAGAGCATGTTCATGATAATGTACGAACTTATAATTTTTAAGTGGTTTTAATTCTTCTTCTTCTTGTTCCATTAATGCATTACTGAAAGCATCTACTGGTCCATTACCAATTCCTTTTATTGTGTAATTATGGTTATTAAAGTTTATAATAGCTTCTAATTCTAGCATATTTGTAGCAACATCACCATTTTCAACATCAAATGAATCAGAATCAGCTGAGCTTATTTTATATTTTGTTAATTTATATGGTGTTTCTATATTGATATACCATTTTTCAAATAATCCAAATATTTCTTGTGGAGAAAGTTCTTTTCCCATTGAATCTGAACATTTTTTAACAACTTTACCAAAGTATTTTTGCATAGCCTTTGGCATATTGTATCCAAATTCACTTTCCATGATATACGCTGCTCCACCTTTACCTGATTGTGAATTGATTCTGATGATTTCTTTGTATTCTCTTCCTAAATCGTGAGGATCTAGTGGTAAGTATGGAACTTGCCAGATATATTCGTGTCTTGCTTCTCTCGCCTTCATACCTTTTCTTATAGCATCTTGGTGTGATCCAGAGAATGCTGTGAATACTAAATCTCCTACATATGGATGTCTTTCATGAATACTTAATTTTGTACAATCCTTGTATATTTCTGCTATATCGTTTATATCTGAAAAATCAAGTTCAGGATCTATACCTTGAGAGTACATATTCATACCAACTACTAATATGTCTAAGTTTCCTGTTCTCTCTCCATTTCCAAATAAAGTTCCTTCTATTCTATCTGCCCCTGCAAGTAATCCTAATTCAGCTGCAGCTGTTGATGTTCCTCTATCATTGTGTGGATGTAAGCTTATTGATACACAATCTCTATTTTTAACAGTTTTACTAAACCATTCGATTTGATCTGCATATCTATTTGGTGTAGTCATTTCCACTGTTGATGGTAAGTTGATTATCATCTTATTTTCTGGAGTTGGTTCCCATACATCCATAACTGCTTCACATATTTCTAATGCATAGTCCATTTCAGTTCCAGTAAAGCTTTCTGGTGAATATTCAAATTGGAAGTTTGTTTCTGGATATTTAGCAGCTTCTTCTTTTATTAATTTTGCCCCTTTAACAGCTATATCTATTATTTCCTCTTTATTCATATTGAACACTACATCTCTTTGTAAAACTGATGTTGAGTTGTATAAATGAACTATTGCATTTTTACATCCTTTTAATGCTTCAAAAGTTTTTGTTATTAAGTGTTCTCTTGATTGAGTTAAAACTTGTACCTTTACATCATCTGGTATTAAGTTTTCATCTATTAATTTTCTTAAAAAATCGTATTCAGTTTGTGATGCTGATGGAAATCCTATTTCAATTTCCTTAAATCCAACTTCTAGTAGCATGTTAAACATTCTCATTTTTTCGTCTACGCTCATTGGTGTAGGTAGTGATTGATTTCCGTCTCTTAAGTCTACACTACACCATATAGGTGCTTTAGTTATTTCCTTGTCTGGCCATTCACGATTTGTAAAGTTCTTTGGTTGAAATTCTGGTTTCACATATTTTTTATAATTAAACTCATTATTTTTCATATTTAAAATCCCCCTGTATTAATTTTTTTACATTACCCTAAATATTATCAGTATTTTCAATATATTCAGTATTTTCTGATTTTTATTTTTGTTATTATTCCCGTTTTTTCCAGTTATTTATAGAATTTACTATATGATTTTTCATATTTGTAATTAAATTGTGCCTTTTAAATTTTTATTTTCCCTATTATTTTTTTATTTTGAACTCTTGTGCCCTATCCGAGTC
>NZ_JBJDXL010000029.1:0-1863 GCF_051866655.1 Intestinibacter sp. | reverse complement strand
GATGGAATAGCTATCAGAAATCCAATTCCAGAAGTCTTAGAAGAGATGAAAATAACTGTAGACAAGGTTATCAAAGTTGGAGAAAAACAAATTGTAGAAGCGATGAAGCTTTTACATACAAATGCCTCAATAGTTGTAGAGCCTTCTAGCTCTGTAGGAATTGCCGCTATTTTAGACAATAAAGATTATTTCAAAGGAAAAACAGTCGCCGTAGTAATTTGCGGTGCAAATATTACAGAAGAACAAATAAAAGAATACTTATTCTAATCAAAAAAGGGACAGTTTAAAGTTATTAAACTAGTCCCTTTTTATACAACTTAATCAATCGATATATTCAATCCTGAAAGTCTCTCTGATGGCTGGATTATAACAAGCTGTCCAGGTTCACTAAACTGAAGATGATATGATTCTCCAGATGTCTGTCCTATAAAAGTCTTCCAAGACAATTGAGCCACTCTTGCTTCTGGATTTCTGCCTGTCCAAGCTACGACAGCATCTGGATCCACACAACAAGGTGCTTCTATTATAAGTGGGTTTCCATCTGTTATTATAGCCACATCTTGGACTGAATTTGTATTGTTTTTTAAATATGTAGAAAATAACCCTCTTTGAGACAATACACCAGAACCTACAAAAGTAGTTGAATATGTAAGATCCTCTGTAAATGCAAGCAAATTCTCACTTTCCACGTTTATCGCATCACCTGGCTCTAAATGTACTACATCTACATGGTATGCATTTTCAGCTAAATACACCTCTCCTCTTCCTTCTACAGACATTATCGGCACATTTTCGCCTGTCAAACGTCTTTGAAGATGTCCAATAAGCGCTCCTCCTAGGCCTCCACCGTTATTTGGACCTAATAATAGCTTTTCAAATCTAAAATCGCCCTTATAAGCCACCATAGAGCCTTTTTTAGCATAAAATCTTCCACTGCCCTTTACTATACACATCAATTCATTAGTTACATCAAATTTAAGCATATATCCCCCTATTTTACTAAAGCATTTACATTATTTCTCTACTTCAAATTTATTTATTTCATCTAATAATTCTTCCACTAATTTATCAGCTGGGATTTTTCTTATAGTCTCTCCTTTTTTAAATAAAATTCCCTGACCTTTTCCTCCAGCTATACCTATATCTGCCTCTCTAGCCTCTCCAGGACCATTTACGACACATCCCATTATAGCGACAGTCATGTTTTTATCTATGTCTTGTATTTTTTCCTCTACTTCGTTTGCGATTTTTATCAAATCTATATTGCATCTACCGCAAGTTGGACAAGATACTATTTTTATTTTATCGTTTAATAAATTCAGGCTTCTAAGAATATCTTTACCTACCTTTACTTCTTCTACTGGATCTCCTGTAAGAGAAATTCTCATAGTGTCTCCTATTCCCTTTAAAAGTAAAGATCCTATACCTATTGAAGATTTTATAGTACCTGCTCTAACTCCTCCGGCTTCTGTTATACCTATATGAAGTGGATAGTCTACCTTTTGGCTCATAAGCTCATATGCTTCTACTGCTGTATAGATATTTGATGATTTTAGAGATATAACTATATTGTGAAAATCTAAATCCTCAAGTATTTTTACATGTCCCATAGCACTTTCAACTAGTGCTTCTGCTGTAGGTGAGCCGTATTTTTTAAGCAGTTCTTTTTCAAGTGAACCTCCATTTACGCCTATTCTTATTTTTAGATCTCTTTCCTTGCATTTCTCTACGACTGCTCTTACTCTATCTATGCTGCCTATATTTCCTGGGTTTATTCTTATACCGTCTACACCTTGATTTATAGCTTCTAGAGCTAATTTATAATCAAAATGTATATCTGCTATTATAGGTATATTTATCTGC
>NZ_JBJDXL010000028.1:0-1866 GCF_051866655.1 Intestinibacter sp. | reverse complement strand
TTTTGTTCTAATATTTGCAGATTTTAGGGTTTTATCTTCTGATAGTTTTGAAGCATATTTATCCCTATATACTGGATTATTAGAATTTGTATTCCATCTTTGTCCAGTAAAATGAGAATAATCTACTCCAAACTCATCCATTTTCTTTCTAACTGTTTTTGGATTAGAACCTTCTGGCTTCAATCCTAGTCTTCTACATAATTCTGCGAAAGAATAACAATCTTTAACTTTCTCTTCCAATAATTCCTTAGTATAATTTACTTTTTTCATGATATATTAATTTGTTATTTTACTATTTACGAATATAATATATAAAAATTATACTTCCAAATTATTGGTAGACAAAATTAGAAAATGAGAGTTTTGTCTACCTTAAAGTCTGTTGCGTCTACCTATTCCGCCATCAGAGCATAAAGGGAGGATAACCCTCCCAATATTTAGTACACCAATCCTCCTCTATACAAAGAAGGTTTGCTTTCTAAGTTAAGAACCTTAATAGCTATGTCATAACCATATTCTGATTCCAGCATGATGATACCATCCTTATTAATTGGGGAAGTAATAGTACCATATCCGCCTAGATCTTCTCCAACCAGCATAAGGTTTATAGCTACAGGAGTATTAATTCTTCTAGAATAGATGTCAAGATCATCTTCATCTAGAGTATACTCCTTTCCATTGTCATCTTTCTCTTTTGTTCCTACTTTATTCAACAGTTCAACAAAAGCTTCAGGAGAACCTTTCTCTTCTTCATTAAATCTGTGAAATTTAATAAAGTAAGAATGTTTGGCTTGCTCAACATTCAAGAAGTTCTTGAAAGAATTTACAGAGCATCCGTGAATGTTAACCTCTTCCACGACAGACTTAAGAATGTCAATAGTAGAAATAGCTAGGCTATCAATGAAGGTAATGATGTCATCTGCATACTCCTTGTATAGGAGATTGTCGTCAAGATACTCCTTGATAATTTCTACTTGCAGATTTCCAAAGGACTTATGATACCTAATTCTGGAAGGGCGTCCAATAAGATTTTCATTAATCCACAGCTTGTTTGTAGTTAGAAGAAATACTCTCCTGTAGGGACTGTTATATACTCCATCCATCACAGAAAGTAAATCCAAATCGTGCTTCTTTTCAGTATTAAAGTTCTTTTCGAATTCATCGAAGAAGAGAATGCAGGGACAATTTATTTTAGCTATAAAATCAGCTAATCCAGAGTACGGGCTGTTAATAAGTATCACAGGAAGATTCATTTTGTTAGCCAAGATTTTAGCTGTAATCGTCTTACCTGTACCTTTAACACCATTAAACAATATTCCAAGGTTTGAAGAGGTATTTTCATAGGTCTTCATAATATGGTTTATAAGCCTAGATTCAACTCCATAAACTTTAAAATCAAAATGAAAATTATCTGCAAATTCTTCGAGATAAATTTCGTGAGTCATTTCGTCGATTCCCATCATGTAGATTTTCTTGTCTAGAGATTCGATAGTAATGACTGTGTCTTCTACTTGCTTAAGTATTCGTCCGTTCTTAAGCCAAACAATGTTTGGGGTATTCATATGAATAATTTAGTAAATACTTTAATAGTAAACTCATTATTAGATTTTAAAGCAGACAATTTCTTATTTTTATGAGGAAATTTTCTCCATTTTAGAGGTGTTAACTACAATCCAGTCATTATTATGTTAATATAGTTAATATAGACGCCATAAAAGTCACACTACTAGCTATAATGGAATATACCAGCTGTATTTCATCTATATTACTATCATACTTCCTCCTTCTATTTATATTAATTACTAATCCTATACAAATAATTAAAAGTATAAAACCTACAATAATATGTATAAAATCTTTATATAG
>NZ_JBJDXL010000027.1:0-8191 GCF_051866655.1 Intestinibacter sp. | reverse complement strand
GATGGGTTGAATTCTATATGATAAGTAGCGCCACAAGATTTACAGATTCTTCTACCTACAGCTCTTGCAACTAATTTTTCTTTATCAACTTCTATATTTATTACTTTATCTAAAGCAATGCCATTAGTTTTTAAGAATGCATCTAATTGTACTGCTTGAGATACATTTCTTGGAAATCCATCTAGCATGAATCCATTTCCACAATCTGGTTGTGATATTCTATCAGTTACTAAACCAACTGTTAATTCATCTGGAACTAGTAAACCTTGATCCATATATTCTTTAGCTTTCTTTCCAAGCTCTGTTCCCTCTTTTATATTTTGTCTGAATATATCTCCTGTTGATATGTGAGGTATTTTGTATTTTTCAACGATCCCTGCTGCTTGAGTTCCTTTTCCAGCACCAGGAGGTCCTAATAATATTAGTCTCATTTAATCATCTCCAATTTATTTTAAAAATCCTTGATAACTTCTCATAACTAGGTGTGACTCTAACTGTCTCTTAAGTTCAAGTGCTACCCCTACAACGATTAGTATTGATGTACCTGCTAAACTCATATTTACTTGCATAAAATGAACTGTAAATGCTGGTATCATTGCAACTACTGCTAAGAATAAAGCTCCTGCTAGAGTTATTCTTGATAATATCTTGCTTAGATAATCTATTGTAGGTCTACCAGGTCTGATTCCTGGTATGAATCCACCATTATTTTTCATATTTTCAGCAATATCATCTACGTTAAATGATATTGTAGTATAAAAATAAGAGAAAAATACTATTAATAGAACTTCTAGTGATCTATAAATCCAAAAACCTATATCACCAGATGTGCTTAAGTAAGTGGAAACAAAATTTTGAGCATTTTCGCCCATAAATAATGCTATTGTTTGTGGAAAAGCTAAAAGTGAACTAGCAAAGATTATTGGCATAACCCCTGATTGATTTACTTTCATTGGTATATGAGAGTTTTGACCTCCATATAATTTTCTTCCTACAACTTTTTTAGCATACTGTACTGGTATTTTTCTGACTGCTTCATTTATAAATGTAACAGCTGCTATAGTTACTAGCATTATCACAGCTAATAATATTCCTAACCATATTTTTAGTGTTCCTTGTTGTACTGATGATACAACACCTATGATATCTGAAGGTATTCTTGAGATAATACCCACAAATATAATGACAGAACTTCCATTTCCTAGTCCTTTTTCAGTAATTCTGTCACCCATCCACATTAAGATCATACTTGCTGATATTAATGTAATTATAACTGTTGCTATGAAGAAAACACTATCAGATGTCAATGCACTTCTTACAACTCCTAGAGTTATACCTACAGCTTGTATTATTGCTAATACTAATGCTGTATATCTAGTGTACATATTCATCTTCTTTCTACCTTCTTCACCAGATTTTTGTAGCTCTTTTAAGCTTTCAAATCCAACTGTAAGAAGTTGTATTATGATTGAAGCTGTGATATATGGTCCTATACCTAGAGCAAATAGTGTAAAGTTACTAAATGCTCCTCCTGTAAACATATTATATAGTGCAAGTAAGTTATTTCCACTTACCATACTACTTATAATCGCTGTATTTACTCCAGGAACTGGTATTGTGGTACCTATTCTAAATATTAGAATCATCATTAGGGTATATAAAATTCTTTTTCTTACATCTTTAACTTTCCAAGATTGTTTGATCTTTGATAGCACGTAATATCACCCACCTGTAACTTTCGAAAGAACAGATTATACTAATTCTGCTTTTCCTCCAGCTTTTTCGATTTTTTCTTGAGCTGATGCAGTGAACTTAGCAGCTTTAACTGTTACAGCTTTTTCAAGATTTCCTTGACCTAATATTTTTATTCCATCTTTTTCTATTTTACTTATAGCACCTGTAGATTTTAATAATTCTGCAGTTACTTCTGTACCATTTTCAAATCTATTTAAAAGTTCAACATTAACTTCTGTATATTCTTTTGTGAATGGATTTTTGAAACCTCTCTTAGGAAGTCTTCTTGCTAGTGGCATTTGTCCACCTTCGAATCCAACTCTTACTCCACCGCCTGAACGAGATTTTTGACCTTTTTGTCCACGTCCTGCAGTTTTACCTTGACCTGTAGCAGTACCTCTACCTAATCTTTTTCTAGATTTTACTGCACCTTCAGCAGGTTTTAACTCATGTAGTTTCATGGATTGCACCTCCTTCTTAATTCCTTATCTATAATTATTCAGCTATTTCAGTTACTTCAACTAAGTGAGCAACTTTTGCGATCATACCTCTCATTTGGGCATTATCTTCTTTAACAACTACTTGTTCTCTTTTTCTTAATCCTAAAGCTTCAACATTCTTTTTTTGTTTAGGAGTAGTTCCTATTGTACTTCTAACTAATTTTATTTGTAATTTAGCCATTTCACACTACCTCCTTATCCTAAAAGATCTTCTACTTTTTTACCTCTAAGTCTAGCTACATCTTCAGCTGTTTTTAAAGAACTTAATCCTTCTATAGCAGCATTAACCATATTTCTTGGATTTCTAGATCCTAAACATTTAGCTCTAACATCTTTTAATCCTGATAATTCTAATACAGTTCTTGCAGCCCCACCAGCTATGATTCCTGTACCTTCTTGAGCAGGCATTATTATTATTTTTCCAGCACCGAAGTGTCCGATTACTTCGTGAGGAATAGTTGTACCAACTATTGGCACATTTATAAGGTTCTTTTTAGCATCTTCTGCTGCTTTCTTTATAGCATCTGGAACTTCCATTGCTTTTCCAGTACCTATACCAACGTGTCCGTTTTCATCTCCGACTACTACTAAAGCTGCGAATCTAAAGTTTCTACCACCTTTAACAACCTTAGTAACACGTCTTACTTCAACAACTCTTTCTTGTAAGTCTAGTTGTCTAGCATCTATAAGTTTACGACGCATGTGATCTTCCCTCCTCTTTTATTAGAATTTAAGTCCAGCTTCTCTTGCACCTTCAGCTAACTCTTTTATTCTTCCATGATATATATATCCGCCTCTGTCGAATACTACTTCAGTGATTCCTTTTTCAACAGCTTTTTTAGCTACTAATTCGCCAACTTTTTTAGCTGCGTCTTTGTTTCCTGTATGATTAACAGCACTCTTAACAGCTTCTTCTAATGAAGATGCAGCTACAAGAGTTACTCTATTTGTGTCATCTATTATTTGAGCATATATATTGTTTGAACTTCTAAATACACATAATCTTGGTCTTTGAGGTGTTCCGAATACTTTTCTACGAACTCTCTTATGTCTTTGAAGTCTTTTAGCATTTTTATCAGCTTTCTTTAACACTGAGCTCACTCCTTTCACCCTTTATTTGGTTAAACTCTTAATTTGGCCTATTTCTTACCAGTTTTACCTTCTTTACGTCTTATATATTCACCAGCGTATTTAATACCTTTACCTTTGTATGGTTCTGGTTTTCTCCAATCTCTTATTTTAGCAGCATAGTTTCCTACTAATTGTTTATCTATACCTTTTACTACTAATTCAGTTTGATTTGGAACTTCTACAGTTATTCCTTCTGGATCTACCATTTCTACTGGATGAGAGAATCCTAAGTTCATAACTAATTTATTTCCTTGTTTTTGTGCTCTGTATCCAACACCAACTAATTCTAATTTCTTTTCGAAACCAGTGTTAACACCAGTTATCATGTTGTTTATTAATGTTCTAGTTAATCCGTGTAATGATCTATGTTGTTTGTTGTTTGTTGGTCTTTCTACTGTTATAACATTACCTTCTTGTTTTATTGTTAAAGCAGCATCGAACTTGTTTTCTAAAGTTCCTTTTGGTCCTTTTACAGTTACATGGTTACCTTCAGCTATAGTAACTTCTACACCTGCTGGCACTGTTATTGGTTTTAAACCTATTCTTGACATAGTTACACCTCCTTGCTCTCTTTAATATTATTACCAAACGTAGCAGATAACTTCTCCACCTACATTTTCTTTTCTTGCTTGTTTGTCAGTTAATATACCTTTTGAAGTAGATATTATTGCTATACCTAATCCGTTTAATACTTTAGGTATTTCATGAGCGTTTGTATAAACTCTCATACCAGGTTTAGAGATTCTTTTTATACCTTGTATAACTTTCTCTCCTGCTTGTCCGTACTTTAATTGTATTCTTATTATTCCTTGTTTTTCATCTTCTATAACATCATAACCTCTAACAAAACCTTCTTCTAATAAGATTCTTACTATTTCTTTCTTTATGTTAGAAGCTGGAACGTCAACAGTTTCATGCTTAACAGTGTTCGCATTTCTTATACGAGTAAGCATATCTGCAATTGGATCTGTCATTGTCATATTGAAAACCTCCTTTCATATTTGGGCAAATTCTACCAACTTGCTTTTCTAACACCAGGTATTTGTCCTTTGTAAGCTAATTCTCTAAAGCATATACGGCATATACCAAAGTTTCTTAAAACTGAATGTGGTCTACCACATATAGAACATCTAGTGTATTCTCTAGTTTTATATTTTTGTTTCTTTTGTTGTTTTACAACCATTGCTTTTCTAGCCACTGGAATCCCTCCTTATCTATTATTTTGAAAATGGCATTCCTAATAATTTTAGTAATTCTCTAGCTTCCTCATCTGATTTAGCTGTAGTAACGAATATTATATCCATTCCTCTTACTTTGTCTACTTTATCGTATTCTATTTCTGGGAATATTAATTGTTCTTTTATTCCTAAAGCGTAGTTTCCTCTACCATCGAAAGCGTTAGGGTTTATACCTCTGAAGTCTCTAACTCTTGGTAAAGTAACTGATACTAATTTATCCATAAAATAGTACATTTTGTCTTGTCTTAATGTAACTTTTGCACCTATTGGCATACCTTCTCTTAATTTGAAGTTAGCTACTGATTTTTTAGCTTTTGTTATAACTGGTTTTTGACCTGCTATAAGTTCCATTTCTTCAACAGCTTTTTCTAATCCTTTTGGATTTTCTTTAGCGTCTCCTATACCCATGTTTATAACTATTTTGTCTATTTTAGGTATTTCCATTACGTTTTTATAATTAAATTTCTCCATTAATGCAGGAGCAACTTCTTTCATGTATTTTTCTTGTAATCTAGAAGCCATTTGTGGTCCCTCCTTTCAAGTCGTATTGTATTATATTTCTTTTCCGCTCTTTACTGCTACTCTTACTTTTTTTCCATCCTTAACTTCGTATCTAACTCTTGTTCCTTTTCCAGTTTCTGGATCAACTGGCATTACGTTAGATATATGGATTGGAGCTTCTTTATTTATTATTCCACCTTGTGGATTTATTGCATTTGGTTTTTGATGTTTAGTTATTATGTTTACACCTTCAACTACTACTTTGTCTTGTTTTGGTAAAACAGCAACAACTTTACCTTTTTTACCTTTATCTTTACCAGCTATAACTACAACTGTATCATCTTTCTTAACGCGCATCATGTCTCCTATTGCACCTCCTTATTATAGTACTTCTGGAGCAAGAGAAACTATTTTCATAAATTCATGATCTCTTAACTCTCTTGCAACAGGCCCGAATATACGAGTTCCCACTGGAGTTTTGTCGTCTCTTATTATAACTGCAGCATTTTCATCGAATGATATATAACTTCCGTCATTACGTTTAATGCCTTTTTTACTTCTTACTATAACAGCTTTAACTACTTTTCCTTTTTTTACAACTCCACCAGGTGTTGCACTTTTAACTGTAGCAACTATAACGTCACCTACGTTACCATATTTTCTTTTACTTCCACCTAGTACACGTATACATAGTAATTCTTTTGCACCAGAATTGTCAGCAACTTTTAAGCGTGTCTCTTGTTGTATCATTCGTAATCCCTCCTTTTCCAAAAAAACTACTTAACTTTTTCAACAACTTCAACTAGTCTGAATCTCTTGTCTTTTGATAAAGGTCTAGTTTCCATTATTTTTACTCTATCTCCGATTCTACATTCGTTATTTTCGTCGTGTGCCTTAAACGTTTTAGTTCTTTTAACAGGTTTGTTGTATAATTCATGACGTACGAAGTCTTCAACAGCAACAACTATTGTTTTGTCCATTTTATTACTTACAACACGGCCTATTCTTACTTTTCTTCTTCCTCTTTCCATGTTTAAAAGCCTCCTTTCCAAATTAAGCTCTAGTTTCGTTTAACTTTCTTTCAGCAAGGATAGTTTTAACTCTTGCGATATCTCTTTTAACCATTTTTATTCTTGCTGTATTTTCTAATTGACCAGTAGCTAATTGGAATCTTAAGCTAAATAATTCACTTTTGAAGTCATTTAATTTTACTATTAGCTCTTCGCTGTTTAAATCTCTTAACTCTTTAGCTTTCATCCTATTCACCACCCTTTACTTCTAAATCTTCTTTTTTCACAAATTTACATTTTATAGGAAGTTTGTGAGCTGCTAGTCTCATTGCTTCTCTAGCTTTATCTTCAGGAACACCTGCTAATTCAAACATTACTCTTCCTGGTTTAACTACGGCTACCCAATATTCTGGAGAACCTTTCCCAGCACCCATACGAGTTTCAGCTGGTTTTCTTGTTACTGGTTTATGAGGGAATATTTTTATCCAAACCTTCCCGCCTCTTTTTATATATCTTGTCATCGCGATTCTGGCAGCTTCTATTTGATTAGAAGTTATCCAAGATGGTTCTAAAGCAACTAGTCCGTATTCTCCGTAAGTAACTGTGTTACCTTTTTGAGCCTTTCCAGTCATTCTACCTCTATGAACTCTACGACGTTTTACTCTCTTTGGCATTAACATGAGATTTCTCCTCCTTCCTTGAAGCTAACTTTAATTAATTATTTTTTTCAGCTCTTTGAGGTCTTTGTCCTTGTGGTCTTTGTCCTCTAGCTCTGTCATTTCCTCTAGAATTTCTTCTATTGTTATCTCTTCTATTATCTCTTCTCTTGTTATCTCTTCTATCTCTTCTGTTATCTTTTCTTTCTTCTCTTGGGTTTACACCATTTCTAGTTGGTAAAACTTCACCATTGCATATCCAAACTTTTATACCTATTTTTCCATAAGTAGTATCAGCTTCAGCGAAACCGTAATCTATATCTGATCTTAAAGTTTGAAGTGGTACATTTCCTTCGCTATAACCTTCAGTTCTAGCCATTTCAGCTCCACCTAATCTACCAGATGCAGCAACTTTTATACCTTTTGCACCAGATTTTAAAGCTCTTTGTACAGCTTGTTTCATAGCTCTTCTGAAAGCTACCCTTCTTTCGATAGCTAATGCTATGTTTTCAGCTACTAATTGAGCATTTCTATCTATTCCTTTAACTTCTATTATATTAACTATAACAGTTTTCTTAGTCATTTTTTCTAATTCAGCTTTTAAAGCTTCTATTTTAGCTCCAGCTGCACCTATAACAACACCTGGTTTAGCAACATGAAGATCTATTCTTATTTTGTTTGCTGATCTTTCTATTTCTATTTTGGCAACACCAGCAACATATAATTTTTCTTTTAGGAATGTTCTTATTTGGTGGTCTTCTAATAATAAACTTCCGAACTCTTTTTTATCAGTAGTAAACCATCTTGAATCCCAATCTTTTATAACACCGACTCTTAGTCCGTGTGGGTTAACCTTTTGTCCCATTTATTTCCCTCCTAACTCTATTGTCTTTCTTTTAAAACAACCTCTATGTGAGAAGTTCTTTTTCTTATCATAGTTGCACGACCTTGTGCTCTAGGCATAAATCTTTTTATAGTTGGTCCTTGATTAGCAACTATTGATGCTATATATAATTTATCTGCATCCATTTCATGGTTATTTTCAGCATTAGCTTTTGCTGATTTTACTACTTTAGCTATTATATCAGCTGCTCCTCTAGGAGTGAATTTTAATATTGCTAAAGCTTCATCAACGTTTTTACCTCTTACAAGAGAGCATACTTGACCTGCTTTTCTTGGAGATACACGTACATATTTTGCGATTGATCTTGCTTCCATCGTTCTTCCTCCTTTCCTAGTCAGGATTTAATTATTTTCTCTTATTACTTTTTTCGTCATCTTTGTGACCTTTGAAAGTTCTTGTTGCAACGAACTCTCCGAGTTTGTGTCCTACCATATCTTCTGTTATATATACAGGAATATGTCTTCTTCCGTCATGTACAGCTATAGTGTGCTCTACCATTTGAGGGAATATAGTTGAA
>NZ_JBJDXL010000026.1:0-1869 GCF_051866655.1 Intestinibacter sp. | reverse complement strand
ATAAAAATTCAAATTCAGGAAAATTAGTCTTTAGCTTTTGAATTTGTTCATATATTACCTCTTCATCGTAAATATAAAAAGGTCTTTTATATTCATTCATTAAATTTTTTATTGTGCTTTTATCCATATATTTTATCCCCCAATTTTAGCTTTTATGATTAAATATTAACACATTTTATACGTTAAAATATATTTTTTTCCTTCTTAAAATAATAAATCCTACACAATATATTTGAACCATATATCGCATAGGATTTAGGGGAGTAGTTATTTATTTTTAATTAAAAATCTTAATCCATTAAATCATATTCTTCATATAGAGGATATTTCTTAGTAAGACCTATTACTAATTCTCTAGCCATATCTAAATCTCTATCATTCAAGCATAAATCTATAGCTTCTGCAATTACAGCCATATCCTCTTCCACCATACCTCTAGTAGTTACGGCAGGAGTACCTATTCTAACACCACTAGTTACAAGCGCACCATTTGGATCGTTTGGTACAGTATTTTTATTTACAGTTATGTAAGCTTCGTCTAACAATTTTTCAGCTTCCTTACCTGTTATTCCTTTGTTTGTAAAATCTAATAAAATCAAGTGATTATCAGTTCCTCCACTTACTAGCTTATATCCTCTCTTTAATAATTCTTCAGCAAGTCTTTTAGCATTTTTAACAACTTGAGTTTGATAAGCTTTGAATTCATCGCTCAATGCTTCCTTAAAACAAACTGCCTTTGAAGCTATAATATGTTCAAGCGGACCACCTTGTATTCCAGGGAATATAGATTTATCTATTGCTTTTGCATATTCTTTCTTGCAAAGTATAACGCCACCACGAGGGCCTCTTAAAGTCTTATGAGTTGTAGTTGTCACAAAATCTGCAACCTCTACTGGATTTTGATGAAGTCCAGCTGCTACAAGTCCTGCTATATGAGCCATATCTACCATTAGATAAGCCCCTACTTCGTCTGCAATCTCTCTAAATTTCTTAAAATCTATTTCTCTAGGATAAGCACTTGCACCTGCAACTATCATCTTAGGTTTAACTTCTAGAGCCATTTTTCTGACTTCATCGTAATCAATTAAACCCTCTTCATTTATACCGTATTCAGTAAAATCAAAGTATTTTCCTGATATATTCGCTGGTGAACCATGAGTTAAGTGACCACCTTCAGATAAATTCATACCCATTACCTTATCTCCTGGTTTAAGCATTGCGAAATAAACTGCTAAATTTGCATTTGCACCTGAATGTGGTTGTACATTTGCATGCTCTGCACCGAATACTTTCTTGATTCTTTCTATAGCTAAAGTTTCGACCTCATCTATATGAGCACAACCGCCGTAATATCTTTTACCTGAATATCCTTCTGCGTATTTATTAGTTAAATGACTTCCCATAGCCTCCATGACTGGCACTGAAACTATATTTTCAGATGCAATTAACTCTATATTTCTTTGCTGTCTAACTAATTCTCTCTTCATACTAGCATATAAATCTGGATCTGCTATTTTTAAATTTTCAAACATAGATTACCTCCAAATACAGTAAATTTTCCTTATATTACTTTTTGAAATATTATAATTTTAATAATTTTCTCAAAATTATTTATAATATACAGTATACCAAATATTTTAAAATTATCAATTGTACAATAAAATTTATATATATTTATTTATAAAAAATATATTAAGACAAAAAACAAAAAAAGGAGAACCTAATCTCCTCAAAACATAACTCATATTGTGGGTAAACGAGTTATGAGACTCAAAAGTCTATAAACGCCACCTACTAAATAGGTGAATTTTGTTTCTTGATGTTTGTTAAATATATAATAGCACAATGTATACATTAATGCAAAGTATC